>QMOE01000070.1 GCA_003648125.1 Chloroflexota bacterium | reverse complement strand
AGCAGACGGTAGCGATCGTAGACAGAGCTGGTTAGCTGAATCAGAGCTGGACTCATCACTTGCCCATCCTGCTCCAGCAGCGTCACCGCCCGCCATTCACCCTGGTTCAGGTCGCCGATATCGTGCGGCGTGATTTGCTCGACAAACGCAGCGGCCCTGCTTCCCTGAACCTCAATCAACCCATACCGTTCCTCCTGCCAATGCGCTTCTGGGACCAGGCAGTGATGGGGATAACCACTGCAAGGAACCTGAAAGTCAATCCCGGCCCGTTCGGCCAATTGGGCTACCTCGGCGCGCAGTTCCTCCAACACGTCGAAATCTATCTTGCCCCGGTAGATCGGCCCGCGCACGCCGGTGTACGCGACCGGTTCGGTGCTCTCCATCGCGCGGGCGATGATTCCGGCGATCTGGTCCATCTCCGGCTCCCGCAATCCACGCTGAGTGACCCAGGGAGTGCCCAGCCGGATGCCGCTGGGGTAGGCGGCGGTTTTATCGCCGGGAATGGTGTTCTTGTTAACCACGATGCCCACTATATCGAGAATCGCCGCCGTGACGCGGCCCATCAGCGGGATGTCATCCCTCCCCCGAACTGTTTTGCAATCCAGCAAAAGCAAGTGGGTCTCGGTGCCGCCGCAAGGAACGCGCAAGCCACGGGCGGTAAGGGCGCGGGCCAGGGCCACGGCATTGGCTACCGTCTGATGCTGAAGAGCGTGGAACTGCTCCGTCTGAGATAATCGAAAGGCGACTGCCATCGCCGCGAACTTGTTGACGTGGGGACCGCCTTGCAGACCGGGGAAAACGGCCCGGTCAATCTTTGGCGCTAGCGCTGGGTCGGTGGTGAGGATACAAGCCCCGCGCGGCCCGCCCAGCGTTTTGTGGGTGGTGAAAGTGACCACGTCGGCGTAGCCCAGCGGCGTGGGGTACGCGCCGGCAATGACCATGCCGGCCACGTGAGCAACGTCGGCCATGAGGTAGGCCCCCACTCTATCGGCGATCTGGCGAAACTTGGCCCAGTTGGGAAAACGGGGATAGGAGGTGTAGCCAGCGATAATCAGCTTGGGGCGACGTTCCAATGCTAGCTCCTCAATTTCGTCATAGTCCAGCAGTTCCGTCTGTGGGTTGACGTGGTAGGGGGCAACATCGTAGAGCCGGCCCGACAAATTGACTGGGCTGCCGTGGGTCAGGTGACCGCCGTGAGACAATGCCATTCCCATAATAGTATCACCGGGTTTCAACAGCGCCTGCTGGACGGCGATGTTGGCCGGCGCGCCGGATAGGGGCTGGACGTTGGCATAGATTTGGTCGGCGGTGATGGCGTCGGTGGCGAAAGCCTCCGCGCAACGACGGCGGGCCAGAGCCTCAACCACGTCAGCGTATTCCACGCCCTGATAGTAACGCCGGTCGCCCCGGCGGCGATAATATGCCAGATGGTGCTCATAGTCCAGAATCTCATCCTGGGTCAGCCAGTGAGTTTCCGGATCGGGGTAGCCCTCAGCATAGATGTTCATCAGCGCCGAGCCAAGTGCCTCCCGCACAGCCCGTGGCGCGCTGCTCTCTGAGGGGATCATAATCAACTTGCGGGCCTGTCGTTCTTTCTCAAAGTCAATCAATTGGGCAATGGCCGGGTCTAGTACAGCCAAGTCACCGCGAAAGAGAAAATCGTCGCGTGTAGACATAGTCACCTCCATGCGCTGCTCTTCATCTGGTGGCATAGATTAAAACATCTCATCTTAAATTACTCTTACATCGAGTATCTCTAGTACCATCGGTTCGACCGCCTTTATCAATTCTTCTCTAGAGACACCGGCTACCTTGAGTGTGAGGCCTCGATTATCGGGGGCTGTCCCCTTAAAAACGTTGATTGACAGAATGTCGCCTCTCACTTCCGCGATCGCTGTGCTGATCACACCCAATGTCCCCTTGAGGTTGGAGGTCAGCGCTGTCAATCGTATCCCCTTTCGCTGCCCGCTGAAAACCTCGAGCAAAGCCTTGAATAAATCGGTCTCGGTGACGACACCGACGAGGTGCCCGTCTTTCACCACAGGCAGGCAACTGGTCTTGTGCTCCACCATCAGGTTGGCTGCCACTTCCAGCGGACAATCGGGCTGCACCGGCGGCATCTCGCGGATGTTCACCTGATCCACGCGGTGCTGTCGCTTCATCACGCCCGGTGAGTTGGCTTTCGAAAGGAATAGCTCCAGGTCGGCGCGGGAGACAACGCCAACCACGCGGCCTTCCGTGTCCACAACCGGCAAATGACGGAACCCACCGCCCTTGCAGATGGCTACCCCAGCCAGCGGGTCGCTATCTGGCCGGAGCGTAACTGGTTTGAGAGTCATGCAATCTCGCACAAACATACCCTGACACACCTCCATATTGTTAGCCATAACACAGAGGCAACACCGAGTGAGATGATAGCACAAATCGCGTGAAACATCAACTCCCAGCCGGGGTGCGCGTCATTTTCTTGCGCGCCACAGAGCATGGTCACGGAGTGGAGCATAAACGCAAAGACCCGCCTGAAAAGGCGGGTCTATCCCAAATGCCGAGAGACAGATTTGAACTGTCGACTCCCTGATTTTCAGTCAGGTGCTCTACCAGGCTGAGCTATCTCGGCGCGATGGTATTCTATCTCAACTAGCCAGGATTGTCAAGTAAAGTTGGCGATTCCCCCGGCCAGCGCGAGCGCCTCACCCCGCGTGGCTATCTCGCCGGCCGCTTGGGCCTCGCGCAGCGCTTCCAGCAGCCGCCCGATCTCGGGGCCGGGATTCAGCCCCAGTTCGGCCATCAGGTCGCTGCCCGTCACCAGCGGCGGGGGAGCGATTGTCTCCTCGCGTCGCTCAAAGTAGTGATGTAACAAAATCTCCGCCACCTCCAGCCGTCGCGCCCAGCGCTGCTGTTGGAGATTCGGGCCATAGGTCGCCAGATGGTCGGCCAGGCTGAGCAGCGCCACGTCCACTCCGCCACAGTTCGTGGCGCGAAAGTAGCGATAGATAGCGCGGCGGGTGACTCTCTCGGCGCGGGAGAGGTGGGCCGGGCGCAGGTGTTGTCCGACTATGGTGCGCGCTCGTTCCGCCTCGTCGCGGCTGAAACGGAGTTTCTTTAACCGCGCCGCCGCCATCTGCGCGCCTACCGGCTCGTGGTTGTAAAAGTGAATGCGGCCATCCTCGCCCTGCGACCAGGTCTGAGGTTTGCCCACGTCGTGCAGAAGCGCGGCCAGTTTGAGCAATCCCGCCCGGTCTCGCCCGCCGCTGATCTCTACGTCCAGGTGTGCGGTCACGTCACCGACAAATTGCCCCAGTATCCGCGTCAGGTCTCCCCAAGCGGTGGGAGGAGTGTCCGCCAACGCAAGTTTCCCGACCTCGCGCCCCGTGGCGGCAGCGACGACACCCTCCAGCGCGTCCACCGTCATCAGTGTGTGGCGCCAGACGTCAAAGCGGTGCGGCGGCGATTGAGACACGCCTTTGAGCGACTCTAGTTCTGGCACTATGTGGATCAACAGGCCGAACTCGTCCAACCGCTGCAGAGAAACGACGGCGCGCGGCAGCGTCAACAAACGCGCAAACTCATCTCGCACCCGCTCGGCCGAGGGAAAGGCCACCAGGGCCGCGTCGCGGCGAAGCCAGCCCGCCGTCTGTGGCTCGATCTCGAACCCCAGCGCGGCCTCCATCCGCACTGCCCGCAGCAGTCGCACCGGGTCATCCCGAAAAGCGCGCTCGCTCGTGGCGCAGATGCGGTGGCTCTCCAGATCGGCCTGGCCGCCCGTCGTATCTATCAGTGTGCCCGCTCCATCCAATGCCAGCGCATTGACGGTAAAATCACGCGCCAGCAGGTCGGCCTCCAGGTCGCCGCCGCGTAGAGCGGCAAAGTCCAACTCCACCGGCGCGCCGCGCGCGGTCGTCGCTATGGCCCGGCCGGCATCCCGCTCCACGTCCAGGGGAAAGTAAGCCCCGTCCAGTGCGTCGGCTACGGCGCGGGCCAGCCCCATCGCATCTCGCTCGACGGCGAAATCCCAGTCGTGCACGGGCCGCTTCAGCAGCGCGTCACGCACCGCGCCGCCCACGGGCCAGACCCGCACGCCACGCTCTTTCGCCAATCGGCGGACGGTTTGCCAGGGCCAATCAGGCAAGGGGACGTCAGTCATTGGGATTCTCCACAGCCGGAACAAAGATCACCTGAGGATCCTCCTTGGGGCGATTGCGTTTGGCAGCTCGGCGGGCCTCGTCAACCGTCCACCCTGTCCCGGCCACGCGCCCGCGCACCAGCGCCACCCAGCGGCCGGCGTAGGGGGCCAGGTCGGGCCTGGATAAATCCACATTTTTTCTCATAGCTGGGTTTACTCCACCAGAGACATGTGGTAGGTACGATATACCTTGTACCGTTGCCCTCCCACATTCTGGACGATGCGGTTGATCATATCGTTGTTTTCGGCAGTGAGCGACAGGTCAACCCAGGCATACCCCTTGCGCAGGAGCGCCCGTGCGGTCTCCAAATAGAACAGCGCGTCCAATCCCCGCGAGCGATGTTCCTCCAACACGGCTAATAGTTTCAGACTGGCTACGTCAATGTGGCGCATACTCCGCCACAGCCAGAACCAGCCGAGTGGGAAGAGACGTCCATTGACTGCTTTCAGTGCCTGGTTGATGTCGGGTATCGTCGCTGAAAACCCCACTGGCTCCCCGTCTATTTCAGCGAAAAAGACCAGGTCAAAGTCAATGACCCCTCGCAGATCTTTGACAAAGTGGGCGAACTCTCGCTCGTCCATCGGTACGTGGTTGCGCATATGGCCCATTGCTTCATTGACCAGGTATATCACTCGCGCCACCTCTGCATCCCAGTGCTCCACACGTGCAGGCCGGATCTGAACTCTTGTCCTGCGACGCACAATTTCTGCTACACGTAGTATCTTGGGCGGCAGGTTGGCGGCGTCCCCTGCAAAGATACCCAGGTCTATCCGGTAGGCATAGGCATCCCGATACTTGACCAGGCCATATCGCTCCAGGAGATCAGCGTAGTAGGATGGGCTGTGGCCGCATAGCACTACAGGAGGATAATCTAATCCTTCGATGAGCACTCCGGGGGAATCGTCCATCGAGAAGTAGAACGGGCCTCGGACGGTCTCCATTCCCCGGTCGCAAGCCCAGGCGCACGCCGCATTCAAGAGCGACTCGGCGATCTCATAATCATCAAAAGTTTCGAAAAAGCCAAACCCGGCCGCTTTTTCGTCCAAGAATTGATTGGCGCGATGGCTGATCCAGCCGGCGATGCGACCCACGTCTCGCCCATTGCGCCGGGCCAAGAACAGCGCGGCCTCGCCATAGCGGAAGAACGACCCTCGCTGCGGGTCCAGGGTGTGTAGTTGGCTGCGGATGAGTGGAGGTATCCACAGGGGATCATCGCGGTAGACTTGCCAGGGGAAACGCACAAAGCGCTCGCGGCCCCGCCGATCATGGACAGGCACGATTTCGACGTTCGATGAGGACATTCCTACTCCGTTGGTATCGCAATGGGGCAGGCCCAAAAGCCTGCCTGACGACTCGGAAAGATATTCCGCTTTCGCTGCGTCACCGCTCCAGTATGATGGTCACAGGGCCATCGTTGTGGATTTCGACCAGCATGTGCGTGCCGAAAACACCGGTCTCTACGGGCACACCATGCTTTTGCATAGCCTGGACCAAGTGCTCAATCAGCGGCTCGGCCACCTCCGGCCGGGCGGCGTCAGCAAAGCTGGGGCGGCGGCCCTTGCGGACGTCGGCGTAGAGGGTGAATTGGGAGATGATGAGCGCGGCGCCGTCCACGTCGAGCAGGCCAGCGTTGATCTTGCCGGCGCTATCCTCAAAGATGCGCAGGCCGGCGATTTTGCGCGCCAGCCACTCGGCTTGTTCCTGCGTGTCGCCGTGGGTGACGCCCACCAGCACGACCACGCCCCGCCCGATGGCGCCGACGGTCTCGTTCTCGACGCTCACTGAGGCCCGGCTAACTCGCTGTACGATTGCGCGCATATCCGATCTCAAGGTTCCCTGGCCCAACGCTGGGCCAGGCGCGTCATACCGGCTCCCAGTGCGCAGGGGGCCAAGAGAGCAAATAGAGAAATGGCTAGCATTATGGCGCCATAATAAGGTTGCCCCCAATAAGACCGGGACATATCATCGCTGGTCAGGAGCATCACCAACACCGACAAGCTTATCGCAATCAGTAGCGTGACCAGTAGCGTGACCATTGGCGCGATAATGGTCACTATGACCCTTCCCCGCCAGCGCAGGGCCAATCCCACACCCAGCGCTGCCGCCGGCCAATTCAGGCCCCATAAACCAATGGCTATCGCCATACACGCCAGCGCCGGGCCTGTCACGTATGCCGGGTCAATACCAGAAGAGATTCTATACAGCTCATCCTGCAAGTAGGCGGAATAATTAAGCATCATCGAGTAAAAGATCACTGCAACCAGTATACTGACCTGCACCATCCCCACGGCCAGCGCCGGCATCAGCCCCACAAGCAGCGCCAACAGGACGCGCACCCGGTGCAGTGTGGCAAAGACATAGCCTTTAACCAGCACGGCCTCCGAGAGCGTCGTCAGGTGCAAAAGTTCGTACATCTCGCTGCTCGCGTCGCGGGAGACCAGGATGATCGCGACGATGGATGTGATCGGCGGTGATAGGATTGTGACCAGCCAGGCCAGCGCCAGCAAGATCGTGCTAGAGAGGTCCAGTTGATCGCTCTCCATACGCAGTGTTGCCAGCGTGGTGACCGCCAGGCCAGCCAGTCCCAATCCAAAGGCCAGCCACAGCGCAGCACGGACAGAGGGCCATCTTCCGCGCCGCGTCAGTCGTTCTACTAGAGGGTTGAGATAGATGCTCACTTTTTGACTCCCCGCGCCCACCCCCGCCACTCCTCGACGGGGAAGCGTAGCTCGTTCCGCTCCAACTTGCTCAGCACCACCGCGCTCACGTCCACACCCAGCACATTCGCCAGGGTGAGCGCGTAGATAAGCACATCGGCCAGTTCATCGGCCACGGCGGCCAGTTCAGCCTCGTCCTGCACTGCCGCTGCTGCTTGCTCGCCGGTGAGCCATTGAAAGTGCTCCATCAGTTCGGCAGCTTCGATAGCGATAGCGCCGCTCAAGTTCTTGGGGGTGTGGAACTGTTCCCAATTGCGGGCGGCCATGAACTGGGCCACACGCTGGCGCAGTTCGGCCAGGGTGGTGGTTTTGTCCGTCACCGGGGTTTGGGCAATCCAACAGCATCTTTGACCTCGGCGATGACCTCCGAGGCGATGATGGAAGCCCGGCGGGCGCCCTCGGCCAGGACGTCCCACACGAGGTCGGGGTCTTGGGCAAACTCGGCTCTCCGCTCGCGGAAAGGAGCAAAGTAGTCGCTTAGGTTCTGAGCAAAGAGCCGCTTGCATTGCACGCAGCCGATTTTGGCTTCCCGGCAATCCTGCTCGATCTGCGCCACCTGGTCGGCGGAGAAGAACTTGTGCAGTGAAAAGACGTTGCACACCTCCGGGTGGCCAGGGTCGGAGCGATACTTGCGGGCCGGGTCGGTCTTCATCTGCATCACGCGCTGCATAATCTCCTCCGGCGAGGCGGCGATCTCAATGTGATTATCCAGCGACTTGCTCATCTTGTGCTCGCCGTCAATCCCCAGCACTTTGGTAAATTCGGTGTGCTTGGCCTGGGGTTCGATCAGCACATCGCCAAAGTGATGGTTAAAGCGGCGCACGATCTCGCGGGTGAATTCCAGGTGGGGGGCTTGATCCACACCGACCGGCACGACGTCGGCCTTGTAGAGCGTGATGTCGGCGGCCATCAGTACCGGGTAGCCGACCAGCCCATAGTTGACGTTATCCGGTTGCTGGCGCACTTTTTCCTTGAACGTGGGCAGCCGGGTCAGCCAGCCCAGAGGAGTCACCATCGAGAGCAACAGGTGCAATTCGACTACCTGGGGCACGTGGGACTGGACAAAGATGACGGTGCCCCGGTCGGGGTCCATCCCGGCGGCCAGCCAGTCGAGCGTCATCTCGTAGGTCCACTCGCGCAGCTTGTCGGTATCTTCGAGCGTGGTGAGGGCGTGCAAGTCCACCACACAGTAGACGCAGTCGTAATTGTCTTGCAGGGCGACATAGTTGCGGATGGCGCCCAGGTAGTTTCCCAAGTGTTGACGCCCGGTGGGCCGAGCGCCGGAAAAGGCACGGCCTTTTTTGGTGTTTGTCATAATCGAACATTCCTCCTCTGATTTCACTACCGGACACTTTTTCAAAGAGGCCAAAATCAGTTACACAGAGAGCGCAGAGAAGGCACAGAGATACACTGAAATGTTGAAATTTGGATGATCTAACAAAAGAGTCGCTTCGTACTGGCAGATTCCTACAAAGAATTTCTGCGCCTGCCTGTCGGCAGACAGGCAGCTCTGTGAATCCTCCGTGAATCTCTGTGT
>QMOE01000069.1 GCA_003648125.1 Chloroflexota bacterium | reverse complement strand
GTAATTTTGCGAGCGCTGGTTGAGTAGCGGAGGCACACGCTTTTCGTGCCGGAGCGTATGTTTCGACGGGCTCAACACAAGTCGAAACCAAGCGATTAGCGTGAAAAAACCTGTTTTCGAGGCCCGCTTGGTTTCGATACGTCTGGTTTCGACAGGCTCAACCCAAGTCGCTCCTACTCAACCAGCGCTACACTTGTCCGGAAATGGGCAAGTTATTTAATCACGGATCCTTAGATTGCCAACAGGCTGGTTTGAGGTAGAATTGGAGCGAGGGCACGGTTGTGAATACGCGCGCTCGTTTTTCTAGTCGAGATTGGTGATTGGAGGATCAAAGTCGTATGACACTTGGTAAATGGGCAGTTGTCTTTCTGGTATTGTTGTCATTTGGGGCAGTGCTGGGATTTTTATTGTTCACCAACGACCCGGGCTCCGTCTTCATTTTGCCTTCACTGGTTCCTACCCTGTCGCCCCCCACGCCTCCCCTCGATCCCCCCGATACCCCTACACCGCCTACTGCCACACCGCCGCCGCTCAAAGAGTTCACCGTATGCCAGGCCCGCGAACCCAATACACTCTTCATCTACGATAGCCCATCGCGCGCCGCCCGGAACGTATTGGAGGCAATCTACGACGGCCCGCTTGACACTCGCGCTTACCAGTTCCAGCCTGTGCTTCTGGAACATCTCCCCAGCCCAGACGACGGTGACGTCACTCTGCGTACCGTCGAGGTCGATGAGGGGGACAAGGTTGTGGACATCAACGGGTTGCCTGTGGATTTACTCCCTGGCGTCACCGTTTTCAACGCCGACAGCCAGGAGGTCACGTTTGCAGAGGGTGACGTGGTCACGATGACGCAGATGGTGGTGACGTTCACACTGCGGGCCGACGTCACCTGGGCGGACGGCCATCCACTGACTAGCGATGATTTTCTCTATTCCTTCGAACTGGCCGGCGAATTTGATCATCCCAACCTGCGATTCCTCCTGGAGCGCACCGGCAATTACGACGCCGTGGACGAGCACACCCTCGTCTGGGCCGGCGTCCCCGGCTACAATGACACTGTTTACTCTTACCTCTATTTTCTAAACTTTTACCCCCCCCTGCCCCGGCACGTGTGGGGAACAGCCGATGCCGATCAGTTGCTCAACGCTCAAGTCGCGCACCGCAAGCCGCTGGGTTGGGGCCCTTTCGTCGTCGAAGAGTGGGCGGAGGGCGATCACATCACGTTGGTGCGCAATCCCCACTATTTCCGCGCGGCAGAGGGCTTGCCCTACCTCGACCGCGTCACGTTTCGCTTTGTTCCCGATCTTGAGCAGGCGCTCGATTTGCTCGCGGCAGGCGAGTGTGACCTCATCACGCGGGATGTGATCGAGGGCGGCGACATTGCGTCGCTGTTGCAAGCTGCCGATGCCGGCACAGTGCAGCTAATCTCATCCCCCAGCAGCGAGTGGGAGCACCTGGATTTTGGGATTGAGCCGGTCAGTTGGACAAATCGTCCTGACTTCTTTGGGGACGAGCGGGTGCGCCAGGCGATTGCGCTGTGCATTGACCGCGAACGCATCGCGAGTGATGCACCTGTCTATGGCGACGCATCCGTAGCGCAGAGTTATCTGGCGACCGAGCACCCACTCTACGCCGGCAGTCGGCTCTATCACTGGGATTACGACCCCGCCAGGGGGCGCTCACTGTTGGATGAGGCCGGCTGGCGGGACGAGGACGGCGACGGTATACGGGAGGCGCACGAGGCAGCGAACGTCCGTGCAGGTACCCCATTTACCGTCACCCTCTCCACGACCGGCGATGACCCGGCGCGCGAGCGGGTAGCCAATATCCTGGCCGATAACCTGACGGCTTGCGGCATTGGGCTGGCGGTGGAATACTTTCCCGACCAAGAGTTCTTTGCTGATGGCCCCGACGGCCCTGTGTTGGGGAGACAGTTCGATCTGGCGCTATTTTCCTGGTTGAACGGCCTCGACGATCCGTGCTGGCTCTATCTTTCCTCCGAGATTCCAGCGTCCGAGAACTGGTGGGCCACGAGCAATGACCCCGGTTATGCCAATGCTGACTATGATGTGGCTTGCCAGGCCGCGCTAGACGCACTGCCTGGATCGGACGAGTACGCCAGATTCCACCGTGAGGCGCAGCGCATCTTCTCCCACGACCTGCCCGTGCTGCCGCTTTACTTTGTGCCCAAACTGATCGCCGCGCGGCCGGGTGTGAGCGGCGTGATTCTGGATCCCAGCGAGTACGTGGATTTGTGGCACATTGAAGCGTTCGATGTGACGCAGGTTGCAGAGGAGTAGTAAGAGCGTGCAAGTGATCCACGCCTCTGCCCGCGTGATCAAAGCTGGGTATGCGGAGGGCGAGGCATTGGTGTCGTCCGAGCCTATCGGCTTCCTGGGCGGTGTGGACCCGGATACTGGCATAGTCATTGAGGCCGGTCATCCACTCGAAGGGCAATGCGTGGCCGGGCGCGTGTTGGTCTTTCCCACGGGCAAGGGCAGCACGGTCGGCTCTTACACACTCTATCGCTTGGCGCGTGCTCAACTGGCCCCGGCGGCCATCGTCAATGCGGAGGCGGATCCGGTCGTGGCGGTGGGGGCGATCATCGCCGAGATTCCGATGGTGGATCAGGTGAAGGTGGCGCACATTCGCACGGGGGATTGGGTGCGAGTGCGCGATGGGGAAATCGAGGTGCGCTCTACCAACCTTCCAGATACTTGAGCCACGTGCCGTTACCCGACGTGTAGCGCCCAAAGAGGTATTGGGCCGTGGGATGTGGCTCGCAGGGTTGGCGCAGCAGTTTCATTCTCGCCTCTGCCAGCGAGCGCCCCCCTTTGCGCCGGTTGCACTGCGGGCAAGCCGCGACCAGGTTCTCCCAGGAATGTTCTCCCCCCCGGTGACGGGGCACGACGTGGTCCAGCGTCAGTTGGTTCATCTCCCGCCCGCAGTACTGGCAGCGATACCCATCCCGGCGCAAAATCTCTCGCTTGCACAACCGCACATGGGGACGCGGCCGGCGCACAACATAGATCAGGCGGATGACTGAAGGGCGCTCGTAGGTACGGGAGACGGTGCGAATCACTCCCCGACCATTCTCCAACACCGTGGCCTTGTCTGCCAGAATCAACCCCATAGCCCGCTTGGTGTTGCAGACGTTTATGGGTTCATAGTTGCCGTTGAGTACCAGGACGGGTTCGTTCATCGGTCTACTTGTCTTCGAGTGTCGCCTCGTAAGGGGCTTGCTCCTCCGCCACTGCTGCCACCATCGTAGCCTGGGCTGACTGCCATGTCTCCCTGATTACCCCTCTGGCCTCCGAGGGGCCATCCGGCTCGCCGCCGTCCAGGTACCACCACCAGTATTCCTCCGGTTCGTCCCGCCGGATGTAGCGATAGATTTCCAGATCGTTTACCAGATAGTCGGCGTTGGCCCGCAGATTGGCGTCCAGCTCTTCGATCTCGGCCAGCACGGCCAGGTCTACGCTCCCTCGTCCTAGTTGCTTCAGCGCCCAATCCACTCCATCGCGGTAGCCCAGGTAGGCCACAAATTCCATCAAGTCCCAAATGTGCAACTGCGTCACCAGCTTGCGATAAAAGTTTAGACAGGCTTCTAGTTCTTTGATTGGATTGGGCCAGTATGGTTCGTAGACACAAGTGCTCATCACTTCCACCTCACAGCTACGAATGTCTTTGTCTGTTTTCGCCGCTTTCAGCAGGGCAGCCGTCATATCCTCCGGTGTAGGGTGTAGGACGTCCATTGATTGTCTTGTCGCCAGTATAGCACACCTGACCTGAGCCGTCAACGATTATCTGCCCACAGCCGCGCCAGCTTGCGGTACTTGACTGCCTCATAGTAGGCCATCAGCAAACTCAACCACAGCCCGTGCAGCCCGTCTCGCGCGCCGCGCAGTGTGACGAACCGCCACCAGAATTGACGCGCCGCTTGGGAGTAGAGGGTGTAGAAATGTGGCCGAATCCTTTGCTGAAAAAGGATTCCGGCATCAATAGAGGTGTACTTTTCCTGCCGGGCGATAAAGTCGGGCAGGTCGTCATAGTTGTAATGAATCAGGGGGTTCTCGAGATGTCCCGTCGGCCCGTCCGTCACGACCACTTCGTGCACGGGTCGCTCCCAGCGCGCGCGCCCGCGCAGCAGCAGCCGCGATTGGTAATCGGGATACCAACCCGCTCCCAAAGTCAAGCGGCCAAAGATGTAATTGTGGCGTGGTACGGCCCAGGCCACCTCCTCGTGACTGCCGTCCGTCACCGACCGCACTTCCTCCGCCAGTTCCGGCGTGGCCCGCTCGTCCCCGTCCACGAAAAAAATCCAGTCCGCCTCTACCCGATCCATCGCCGCGTTGTGGAACTGGGCATAGTTCTCAAAAGGATGTAGTATCACCTCCACCCCGGCCTCGTGGGCCAGTTCCGCCGTCCGGTCGCTGGTGCGCGAGTCCAGAAAGACAACCCGTTGATCCGCCCAAGTCAGGCTCTCCAGGCAATCCGCGATGTTGCGTTCTTCGTCGCGCGCGGGGACGATGACGGTCACGTTCATTGGACTTTCTCCCACGCCTGAATCACCCGCCGGCAGGCGGCGACCATCTCCGGCGCAGCGTCCCGCATCTGTCGCCGCATCCCAACGCGGACGAGCAAGCGCGCCAGCCGGCGCACGACCGGCCCGTGGTAGCGGGAGTAGAGTTTGGCCCGGCTGCTCCACAGGTTGACGAATGAGGGGATGCGCACCTGCCCGCTGGATTGGCCCGCGTGATGGATCACGCGCGCGGCAGGCGCACAGAGTGACCGCCAACCCGCCCGGCGCATGCGCCAGCACCAGTCAATCTCCTCGCAGTACATCCAAAAGTCCTCGTCCAGCAGCCCCACGTCTGTGATGGTCTCCGCTCGCACCATCATTGCCGCCCCCAGGGGATGATCCACCGGGAAAGGCTCTGTTCCCTCGTAGAGATGGCGCGGGTAACGGCCATTGAGGAAAGTATCATACAGACGAGCGGGGAGGGGGAACAGGTCAAAGATCAGTTGGCCCATGCCCGGAAAGTGAAAAGCCGAGTGCTGGAAGGAGCCATCGGGGTAGAGAAGTTTGGCCCCGGCTGCGCCGGCCTGTGGATGAGCCTCCAGCGCGGCAATGAGCGCGGACGTTGCTCCCGGCAGCACCTCTGTATCTGGGTTCAGCAGCCAGATGTATTTTGGGGATTGGGAGATGGTTCTGAGGGCCAGGTTGTTAGCACGCACAAAGCCGAGGTTCTCTTGGCTGGCGATGAGGTGAACGGTGGGAAACAGTTCCGCCAACATGTCAGGCGTGCCGTCGGCGGAACTGTTATCCACCACCCAAACCTGGAGTAGGGGCAGGTCTCGTGTCTGCCCAACGTCAGCAAACAGGGAACGCAGGCATACTGCCAGCAAATCCCGCACGTTCCAACTGACAATCACCACCGCCAGGTCAGGAGTTGCCGTTTCAGTCATCACGTCAACGTAGTCGCGCTTTCCATAGCGCGTGATCATTGCGCGGAATGGAATCCGCGTCTACACAAACCGCCGCCGAATTTCCGAACTCGTATAGTCCAGGATAGAGACGGTGATGGCAATGAACCAGACGCAAATCCCAGCCGAACGGTAGTCCAGCAAGCGGATGTATTGCACCAGCAAAAAGCCGATGCCGCCGCCGCCCACCATACCGATGATGGTGGACATACGGACATTGATGTCCCAGCGGTAGATGGAGAAGGAGACGAACGGCGGGATCATCTGCGGCACCACGGCGTACATGATTGTCTGCAAACGCGTCGCGCCGGTGGCCTGGACGGCCTCGATTTGACCGGGGTCAATGGATTCGATGGCCTCGGAGTAGAGCTTGCCCAGCGCGGCGACGGAGTGAACGAACAGGGCGATGATGCCGGCGAAAGGCCCCAGCCCTACCACCGTCACGGCCAGGATAGCCCAAATCATCGGCTCGATGGAGCGGATGATGTTCATCATCGTGCGGGTGATAAAGTAGACCGTCAGCGTGAGCGGCGAGACGGACATCAGGTTGCGGGCGGCCAGGAAGCTGACGGGAATGGCGATGATGATGCCAAAAAAGGTAGCCATCATGCCGAGGACGATGGTCTCGATCATCTTTTCGATGTTGTGTATCAGGTTTTCGCTGGGTTTCAGGCCACCCACCTCCGAGATCTGGCGCGCCTCTATCCGGTGTACCTGCCGTCCCGTGGAACTGGGGGGGATGAGGCGGTAAGGCATGTTGATTTCTAGCTCCAAGCTCCCCTGATCGTCGGTCTGAAAGGCGATATATTTTCCCCCCTGGCGCATGCGGAATTCATTGCCGATGGGGTCTACCCACCAGAGTTGGGTCTCGGTGTTGGGCGCAAAGCCACGGCCGACGACCGTCAATAGAGTGCCGGGTATTTCTTGGAGGTTTTCGTCCTGTGTCGTGAGGTCTCCGCAGGTCGGGTCGACCACCAGGTATGGCTCACCGGGGATTTCTTCCGGCACCGGGGGCGGGGGCTGGTCGTCGCAGGGGGACAGGACGTCGGCTCCAGCACTGACTGTCTCTGTATCCCGCGTGACGGCGGCTGCCCAGGGCCACAGGACGCGAGAGAGAGGTCTCCTGGCATCAGAAAGCTCGGTCACGAACTTGTAAGGGGCAATCTCGCCGATCTCCCAACCGAGGACAAAGAAAAGTGCGATGACGAGGACAAATATGCCAATCCCCCCACCCCTTCTTTGCCGTTGGGGACGGGCTTGCTGGTAGGCATCCCACGCCCCCCACAGCCATAGAGCCACACTCCCCACCAGCGCGAGGACGACAAAGACAGGCTGCCGAGCGAGTGCCCGGCCGATCTTGCTCATCACTCCGATCCGGCGTGGGGCCAACAGGCTGATCCGCCAGACAAGAATGCCGGCGATGGTCACCAGAGAGCCTAGCAGGAGCAACCCGCGCTGAACCTGAAGGGCCAGTATCTGGCCCAGGCCGGGGAGAATGAGCGAGGCGACGCCCGCTACGGGCGGAGACACCAGGCTAGACCGAGATCCTCGTTGAGTTGTCCGAGTTGCCATTATGCCTCACCTCCTTCTACGTGCGGCCCCACGTTCACGCGCACCGCTTCCTGGCCGTAGATCTCTTTGAATTCCACGTCTGTCATCGCGCGGATATCCTCCTGGCTGCCCCGGTAGACGATCTGTCCATCTCGCAAACCGATCACCCGCGTGGCATATCGCTGCACCAGGTCCAGATAGTGCAGGCTGCACAGCACCGTGATGCCCCTTTCCTGGTTGAGTTGTTCCAGGTAGCCCAGGATGGAGTGGGCCAGCACGGGGTCGAGGCTGGCTACCGGCTCGTCGGCCAGGATCATGTGAGGCTCTTGCATCAGCGCGCGGGCGATCCCCACCCGCTGCTGCTGCCCGCCGCTCAACTCATCCGCCCGCTTATACGCCTGTTCGGTGATGCCCACTTGCTCTAGCGCCTGCCGCGCCATTTCCAAATCCTCGGCCGTAAAGCGGTGCAGGAGACTGCTCCAGGGATTTACGTACCCCAACCGGCCGGAGAGGACGTTGGTAAAGACGGTAGAACGTTTGACCAGATTAAAATGCTGAAAAATCATACCGATCTGGCGGCGAATCTCGCGCAGTTGATTCGGCTCAGCTGCAGCGACGTCCACCCCATCCCAAATGATCTGCCCCTCGGTTGGGTCAATCAGCCGGTTGATGCAACGTAGCAGGGTAGATTTGCCGGAGCCGCTCAGGCCGATGATAATCAGGAACTCGCCGTCCGCCACCTCGAAACTGATGTCGCGCAGGGCGACGGTCCCATCATCGTAGATTTTGGTCAGATTTTTGATCTCGAGCATTCTGCCTCCCATTTCACTATCGAACACTTTTTGAGGAGTGAGACACGCCTCGTGCCGAACGTAACCGCGCCTGGGGGTGCTTTCTCCTCAAATCTGTATCTACTGAATCTGAACAAGTGCCCAGTGCTGAATCTCTTATTTGTCACGAGGGGGGACACTGTGTCCCCCCTCGCACAAGATATGTAGATGTAGGTCTTGCGCCTGCCCAGGTGGGCGACCGCAAGGATACGCCCCTACTAGTCTCCCACCAAGTCCTCGGCGCTGACGCCAGCCGCCTGGAGAATCTGACGGAACGCATCGTAGAAAGAGTCGTCCGCCTCAATCAGTTCTTCCCACTGATAGGCGGTATCCAGAGCTTCTACACCTTCATCGGTCGCGGCGATGGCCAGCAGGCCGGCCACGATCTGGTCGCGCAACTCTTGCGGCACGGAAGTCTGGAACTGGACACCATCGTTGGGGATGTCCGGCTCGACGGCGATGACGACGGTCTGCTCCATCACGTCGGGATAGTCCTCCTCGATGCGGGTGCGGGCGTCCACGTAGGTGGCGCCAACGTCGCAGGTGCCATCGTAGACGGCGGCGGCGACGGCGTCGTGGCTGCCGGCGTCCACGATCTGTGCCAG
>QMOE01000068.1 GCA_003648125.1 Chloroflexota bacterium | reverse complement strand
TCACTACTATGTCGAAACCCGCCCTACAGATTCGCGCCCCGGATTATTGAGATGATACGATTTTTTATCTATCTGTATTTTCCGTGTTTGCCGTGTCCAAAATCTTGTCTCATCTGTAAAGAATTTTGGGCCTCAAAGGTTCATTGTCCAATAGGCCCCAGTTCGATGAACTGACCGGCCGGGTTGCCGGCCACGTCCAGCAGCGATATGGTGACGACGTCCGGGTAGGTGTACATCCCGCTGCGGATAAAGTATGGCGGCGGGGGCGCGTCAGCACTGATGGGAATATCGAACCAGGTGAGGACGGTATCGCCCACGCGCCACTCGGAGACGGGCAATCCTACCCCGTCCATCTGCCCCCACTGAGCGCCGTCCTCCCCCATCAGGTGGTTGAACCAGTGCAGGTCGCCCTCGATCGGTGGTATGCCCTCGACGCGCCAGTAGAGCGTCCAGCGCACCGCGCCGCCGGGGCGCACATCGCCGGAGAAATCGTAACCCAATAGAAGCACGCCGGAGGCCTGTCCTGAGCCTGGTCGAAGGGCCCAGCGCGCGGGGTCGCCCCCCCAGGGATGCGGCGCGTCTATGGCATCCGGCTGGCGGCGGAAGAGACGGTAGGCCGCGTCGCTGCCCGCGCGCAGCGGCAGGGGCGGCTCGACCTCGGCGCCCATATCCGCCAGCATCGTCAGCGCGGGTTCGGCGCCGGGGTCGGCCAGGTAGATAGCCGGGTGGGCCGGAAAGACCAGCGCCTGCCGCCCATCCACCGGGCGAGGGGCCGGCCCCAGCAGGACGTCAAAGACAGCCGCCTGGCCATCGTAGCGGGGGTCGGCGCCTGGCAGGAGCGAAATCAGTTCCGCGCTTTCTGTCTCGGACTGGAGATTCTCCGCCCGATTGACCGCCGCCAGCGCGTACTTGACCGGCGCGCCGTAGCCGCCGGGTGTGTCGTGAGTGTCTACAAAGGTCAGCAGCGATTGTTGGAGGTAGATGTGCCAGAGGAGGAGCAGGGAAATAAAGACGCAAGACACAAGACGCAAGATGTGAGGCGCGATGCGTGAGGGATGAGAGGCGACGTCTACGACGAGGAGGGCGATGATCAGGTGTTGTACGGGGTAGAGTAGGTTGAGGTCGTGGGGGTGCAGGGGCGCGGCGTGGCGCAGTAGCAGGGCGACGGGCACGCTGAACCACAAGAGGAGCACTAGCCGCGCCGCGCCGTCGGATGAGAGGCGGCCCCGGTTGGTCAGTAGTTCCCGCCCCACGCGGTAGATCAGCCAGGCCAGGCCTATCCACAGGAGCGCCATCTCTACCTGGTCGAGCCAGCGCAGGTTAAAGATTGAGCCGTTAAAGTCCGAGAAACGCTCGCCGGCCAGGTCTTGCAGGTGATGACCGCCGACGATCATCGCAGCCATACGGGGGGCTTGCAGGTCAAGTGTCGCTTCCTGTCCCGCCAGGTTCGTCAGGCCACGCAGGTTGGGCCAATCGTGGCGGGCGTCGTAGAGCAGGTAGGGGCTGAGGATGAGCGCGAGCAGCGCCAAACCGGTCAGCAGGGGCAGGGGTCGGATGGAGCGGCGGAAGAGGAGAGCGAGCAGAAGCAGCACGGGGATAAAAGCCAGTCCTCCCAGGTGGATGCTGATGAGGAGGCCTATCGCCGCCAGCGCGCCGGTCAACGCCCAGGGTTTGCGGCGCGTCACCAGGGAGAGGGCGGCGGCGATAAAGAGCAGGGTCAGGACGGCGCGGCTCTGCGTCCATATCTTGCGGCTGTGGATGACGGCCCAGGGGCAGGCGGCGAAAAAGAGGGCCGCCAGCAACCCCACGCGCCGCCCAAAGTATGTCCGCCCGATCCACCAGGTCAGCGCCACTGCCGCCACGCCGAGGAGCGCGATCCAGCCCGCCGCCAGCCGGGGGTCGCGGGAGAGGGCAAAGGGCAGGGCCAGGATGTAGCTCATCAGCGGGGGGTGATAGGGGCCAAGGGAGCTGACCATCCCCAAAGCCGGGAAACGGCCCTCGTGGACGATAGCCAGCGCGCTGCGCGCCCAGGTCGCCTCGTCGTATTTGAACTCGATCAGGTCGAGGCGAGTCAGGCGCAGGCCGGCCGCCAGCAGGAGGATCAAGCACAACAGGAGTAATTCGCGGCGCTCGTATTTCACGTCCCTCCCCCAGTCAGGTGCCCGGCACTTTGATTTTGACGAGGGCAATCAAGTGCGGGGCACCTGAAACAGTATGTGATAATCCAGGGGATGATACCACAGAATGATGTCGAGTACAAACAGAGTAGCCCGCATTTGTGCGGTCAAGATGGCCGCGCTCCGTGGCGCGCAAGGGAATGCGCCACCCCTCACAGCGTTTGGGCTAGACGTGTAATTGTGGTACAATTACATCAATACGGTTGGCCCTCGGAAAGGGTAGATTGTCAATCACAGAAAAGGTTCTGCTGACCGCTCGGCCAGCGGTCACAGCGAAGCGAATGGAGAACTGAGAACAAGAAATGTCAAGCATAGAGACAGAAACAATAGGGAGTTTTTTAAACCTACTAAACTACCCAACGGCCCATCAGGGACAGGCCAATTCATCGTCAGAAAAGGGAATGGACAGTATGTTCCAGATTCCCGCGGACCTTCCAATTCTGCCGTTGCGGGGTCTGGTCGTATTTCCAATGACGGCGGTGCCAATTCGCGTCGGTCAACTGCGCTCTGTCCAGTTGATTGAGGATGCAATGAGCAGAAAACAACTCGTGGGCCTCGTGACCAGCCGCGACCCAGAGTTAGAATCACCAGGGGCAGACGACATTCACCGCATGGGGACCGTGGCAGCAGTCCACCGGCTGTTCAAATCGCCGGACGGGACGCTGACGCTGATCATGCAGGGGCTGTTGCGCATCCGCATAGAAAAGTTCACCAGCGAATCGCCCTATCTGACGGCACAGGTGTCAATAGCACCGGAGAAGGTAGAAAAATCGCTAGAGGTCGAAGCGCTCCAACGGAACATCACAGAGGGCTTTCACCGTATGAACGAGTTGACGTCCACAGGCCCGGAGCAGATGCAATCGCTGATCGTCAGTCTGGAAGATCCCCTGCAACTCACCTACGCCGTCGCCAACCAGATGAAGCGGATAAGTCTGGAGGATGCGCAACGACTGCTAGAGCTGGATAACATCACAGAAAAAATGCACATGTTGTTGGGGTTGCTGACGAAAGAACTTGAGGTGCTCGAGCTGGGGCGCAAGATTCAGACTGAGGCCCAGTCGGAGATGGAAAAGACGCAGCGGGATTACTTTTTGCGCGAGCAACTCAAGGCCATCCGGCGCAAATTGGGCGAAGAGGACGAGCAGCAAATAGAGATAAAAGAGTTCCGCGAAAAAATCGAGACAGTTGGTATGCCGGAGGAGGCGGAGAAGGAGGCCCGCCGCGAGTTGGACCGGTTGAGCAAATTGCCCAGCGCCGCCGCCGAGTACAGCGTCATTCGCACGTATTTGGATTGGCTGACCAGCTTGCCGTGGAACGTCCAGACCGAGGACGACCTGGACATAGCACACGCGCGGCAAGTGCTCGACGAGGATCATTACGATCTGGAGGACATCAAAGAGCGCATCCTGGAATATCTGGCCGTGCGCAAACTGCGGGACGAGCGCAAGGAAGAGTTCGCGCAGGATGAGCCAACCGATCTGATCCGGCGCGAGCGTGAGGGGGTCATCCTGTGCTTTGTGGGGCCACCTGGCACGGGCAAGACCAGCCTGGGACAATCCATCGCCCGCTCCCTGGGGCGCAAGTTCATCCGTCAATCATTGGGCGGCGTGCGTGACGAGGCGGAAATCAGGGGCCATCGCCGCACCTACATCGGCGCGCTGCCCGGCCGCATCATCCAGGCGCTGCGGCGGGTGGAATCGAACAACCCGGTCTTTATGCTGGACGAAGTGGATAAACTGGGGACAGATTTTCGGGGCGATCCGGCGTCCGCGCTGCTGGAGGTGCTGGACCCGGAGCAGAACCGCGAATTCCGCGATCACTACCTGGACGTACCTTTTGATCTCTCCCAGGTGATGTTTGTCACCACCGCCAACGTGCTCGAACTCATCCCCGCCCCCCTGCGCGACCGGATGGAGATACTGAAACTTTCGGGCTACACCGAGACAGAAAAGGTACATATCGCCCAGGGATACCTCATCCCGCGCCAGTTGCGGGAGAACGGCCTGCGCCCCAACGAATTGAGTTTCACCGACGGCGCGCTGCGCAAGATGATTTGTGACTATACCCGCGAGGCCGGCGTGCGCAATTTGGAGCGGGAGATCGGCAGGGTCTGCCGGAAGGTGGTGACCGGCATCGCCGAGGGAAATGGAGCCCCGGTGCGGGTGACGGTGCGCGACGTGCAAAAGTTCCTGAAAAAGCAAAGGTACTTTCCAGAAACGGCATTGCGCACCAAACTGCCGGGCGTCGCCACCGGGCTGGGCGTCACCATCGCCGGCGGCGATCTGATGTTCTTCGAGGCCACCAAGATGCCCGGCAGCAAGGGCTTTACGGTGACCGGTCAGTTAGGCGACGTGATGAAGGAATCGGCCCAGGCTGCGCTCAGTTACGTGCGCGCCAAGTCCCAGGAACTGGGTATCCCAGAGGATACCTTTGAGCACACCGACATCCACCTGCACGTCCCGGCGGGCGCGGTACCCAAGGATGGCCCCTCGGCCGGCGTCACCATCGCCACCACGCTGGCCTCGCTGTTGACCAATCGCTGTGTGCGCGACGATGTAGGGATGACGGGAGAAATCACGCTGCGCGGGCAAGTGCTTCCGGTAGGCGGGATCAAGGAAAAAGTTCTGGCCGCCCATCGAGCCGGCCTCAAGACCGTCATCCTGCCCAAGCAGAACGAAAATGACCTGGACGACGTACCCGATGAGGTGCGCAAGGCGCTAAAGTTCGTCCTGGCCGAGCGAGTAGACGACGTATTTGCAGCCGCCATTTGAGGCGCGCTAACGGGCGGAGAATGCGACATCCTGCAGAGGAAGGAAATCCAAACAATGAGCACCATTCTGGTAGTAGACGACGACAAGACCTTTAGCACGTTGCTCAAAACGGTATTCGAGTTGGAAGGACATCGTGCAGTGGCCGTCAACGATCAAACCGACGTGATACCAACAGCGCGCCAAATCAATCCAACGCTCATTCTGATGGATGTACACGTCTCGGACGGAGATACGCTGGACGTGTTGAAAGAACTGCGGGCAGATAAAGCACTGAAATCAATACCCATAGTGATGACCTCGGGCATGGATCGCTCGGCCGAGTGCCTGGTCGCTGGCGCCGACAAGTTCGTCCTCAAACCTTTCCGCCCATCCGAACTATTGGAAATAATAGGGAACTTGATTCAGGAATAAGACGCAGAGATTCACAGGGAAATTGACAAAAAACGAGGCTTTCCTCTGTGCATCTCTGTGAAACGCCCTGCAACTATGAGCTGTAATCACCATTCGAGTATTTTGTCAACGAACAAGACACCCAAGTATTGAGTAACTACTTTGACAATGTCACATTTGTCATTGCGAGCCGCCGTAGGCGGCGAAGCAATCTCCACCAATGCCATTTTGGGGAATTGCTTCGTCCCTTCGGCAGATTCAGGGCAGGCTGCTCCGCTCCTCGCAATGACGGAGACGGAGTAGTTACGATATTGAAATAACATAATTCGGCATTGGAGCCGAATGATTTTGGAGAATCATGGCAAGAAATAAAAAACAAAGTAAAAAACGCCAGTGGAGGCGGGTGGATTTGCATCTGCACACCCCCGCCTCCGCTGACTATCTGGAACCCAGCGCCTCTTACCTGGACGTAATACGTCAGGCGGGAAACAAGGGACTGGACATTATCGCCTTCACCGATCACAACACAGTGGCCGGCTATCAGGCGATGCTGGAAGAAATCCACCAACTAGAGATGTTAGAACAACTAGGGAGGATGCGCCAGGAAGAAAAGCAACGGCTCGGAGAATACCGCAGCCTGTTGAAAAAAGTGCTGGTGCTGCCGGGATTCGAGTTCACTGCGACACTGGGCTTTCACATCCTCGGTATCTTTTCCGCCGAGACAGACGTGCGAGAACTAGAGTTCATCCTGCGCCGGCTCAACGTCCCCCCGGACAAACTGGATACCGGCAGTACAGAGGTGGGCGCGACGAGCGACGTATTGACGGCCTATCAGGCCATAGACGAGGCCGGCGGAATCGCCATCGCTGCTCACGCCAACTCTAACCACGGCGTGGCAATGCGTGGGCTGGGGTTCGGCGGGCAGACGCGCATCGCCTACACCCAGAATCCGCACCTCCACGCGCTGGAAGTGACCGATCTTGAGAAAAAAGGGCGGCGCACCACAGCCCGCTTCTTCGATGGTTCGCGCCCGGAATACCCGCGCCGTATGCACTGTATCCAAAGCTCCGACGCACACCGCATCATCCAAGACCCCAACGACCCGAAACACCTGGGAGTGGGCGACCGGGTGACGGAAGTGCTCCTGCCCGAGGTCAGTTTCGCTGCGCTGAGGGATGTATTCCTGGGCAACGATTTTGCCCGCACGCGGCCCTACCGGGCGGCCAAAGCGCCCGTGGATTACATCCAGGCGGCGCAGGAAGAAGGGCCTAGCATCGTGCAGGATTTCCACGCCGGTCACACTCAACGAGGCGGGCGACTGTACGCTATCCTGGCCGACGTGTGTGCCTTTGCCAACACGAACGGGGGCACGCTGTACGTGGGCATCGGTGCCAACCCCAAGGAGCGACCGCCGGGTGTCAGCAAGCCCCCACAGGTGGTAAGAAAGTTGCAAGAGGAAATCGAACACCGCATCACGCCACCACTCCAAGTCACCGTGGACGTGCAGCAAACGCAGGGGGTAAAAGTGGTGCGGGTGGCAGTGCCTCGCGGGGACGATCCCCCTTACGCCATTGACGATAGCAAGATATACGTGCGCAGCGAAGCAGAGACTGGCCTGGCGGTGCGGGACGAAATCGTAAACCTGGTCAAGCGGACGTGGAAAGAGCCGGCCGATACGCCGGTGGACGAGATTACCGGTCGCACCGAGCCACCCAGAACAGGCGTGGAAATCGTAGAGACCCAAGAACGCCAGGGCACACTCTACCACACCATGCGCGATTTGCGCAACGGCAACGTGGTCAAGAACGTCACCCGCAAGTCAGCGCGGCGACTGTGGCACTATGCCATCGCCCAGACCGAAGAGTACCCGGTGGACGCGAGCAAGGTACAGTGGCACGGAGACATTGGCCTGCTCAAACAACGCAAGCACGGTGAAAAGTCGCGCTACGACCTGGCACAACGCGAAGGTGACAAGGTACGCGCCTACTACGGCGTCACAGAGGATGGCATCCACGGCGAATGGGCGCGGCTGGTGGGCCTGGCGGTGGATTAGGGAATAAATGAACCATTCCCCATCTATTTGAGTATTTACTACAGGGCAACCAGTAATTCCAGTTTTGTAGCCGCGATTTCCAATCGCGTCTGTTTTCCCGCGTAAAGCACCCTGCGCGATTGCGAAATCGCGGCTACGACTTGACCTTTCACCCATAACGGGAATTGCTGCAGGGTAACAAACATCGCAGCCTTGACATTCGGCTTTTTTCTCGTATACTAACCAAGTTGCACACGCAGGCAAACCAACGCGCTGCGCGCAAGCCCATCAACACGCTAAAGGAGGTGATGAGACGGGATACCACTATATTTTGTTCGAGCACCATCGAGATTCAAGCATTTCACTAGGAGGAGAAAAAAATGAAAACCTTACGTGTTCTAAGCATTTTGATAGCACTGACCCTGGTCTTTGGACTGGTGGCATCGTGCGCTCCCAAGCCAACAGCGGAGCCGACCGAGGCGCCGCCGGAGCCAACTGAGGCGCCAGCCGAGGAACCAGCCGAGGAACCAGAGCCGACTGAGGCGCCGGCACCAGCGGAGGTTGAGCCTCTGATCATCGGCACGACCGACTCCGTTACCGACCTCGACCCGGCCCAATCCTACGACTTCCACACCTGGGAGATCCACCACAACACGATGGACACCCTGCTCACCTACATCCCCGGCACCACCGAGCTTCAGCCCGGTCTGGCCGAGTCCTACGAAGTCAGCGACGACGGGTTAGAGTACACCTTCAAACTACGCCAGGGGCTGGTGTTCCCCGATGGCACCGACTTTAACGCCGACGCTGTCACCTGGTCCATCAACCGCGTGATGCGGCTGGAAGGCGACCCCAACTGGCTAGTGACATCCTTCGTGGACAGCGTGGAGAAGGTGGATGACTACACCGTCAAATTCGTCCTTCAGGACCCCGTGGGATTCTTCCCGCTGCTGGTTGCCACCCAGCCCTACTCGCCCGTCAGCCCGAACTGCTACTCGGAGAACGAGTTCGACGTAGATAGCACCTGCGGCGGCATTGGCCACTATGTGATCAAGAGCTGGGAACGGGACGTGGAGATGGACCTGGAGGCCAACCCCGACTACTACGGCGACCCGCCGGCCTACCCGAACGTG
>QMOE01000067.1 GCA_003648125.1 Chloroflexota bacterium | reverse complement strand
GGAAACACAGAGCTTTACAGAGAAGACACAGGGAGACGCAGAGAAAAACTCGGTGAATCTCTGTGTCTGCGAAGCCTCTGTGGTCTCTGTGTTCCTTTTTGGTTCTGGCTTGTCCAGGTTAGGGGTTGTGTTCATTATTAACTTTGTACTTTTCGATTCTAGCAAAATTTACCCTTCGACAGGCTCAGGATGATTCCTCGCTAAAGGCCAAAATGCAAAGTTGTTCTTGAACTACTCCTTAACATCTTATCGTCGCGAGACCCTTGCCCTGGAAGCTGGGTCTATTGAGACTGCCCGCACTTGGGGCAGAAGCGGGAATTTTCTTTCAGCGCGGCCCCGCAGTTGGGGCATACACGCGGCGCGACGGGTTTGCCGCAGGTGGGGCAGAAACGCGCGCCGGGCCGTATTGCCGCTCCGCAGGCCTGGCAGCGCGTGGATTGAATCTGCGGAGGCACGAGAGGCGGCGGGGGTACGGGAGGAGGCGTGACCGGTCGCGCGCGCTGCGCTCGCCGCCCCATGACGATCAATCCGACCACACCGACGAGCAATAACACCCCCCCAGCGCAGCCCAGTCCTCCGATGAGCAGTCCGATGCTGGTCAGCGCCAGCAGGCCGATCCCGGCTCCGGTTCCAGGGGGCGGCGGGGGCGGCGCCGGGGTGACGGTAACGTAGGGCACGGGGGTGGGGGAGGGCAGCGGCGCGGGTGTCACGTCCGTGGGCGGCGCGGGCGTGTCGGCGCCGGGCAGCGGGGTCGGCGGGACTAGCGCCGGTGGCGACGATAGTTGCAGTCGCCCGTAGCCGTAACCGGTATCCGGGCCGGAGGGGCCGAGGTCAATAGCATTGGTCAGTAAAAAGTCCACCACCTCCTGGCGGCTGAACTCGGGGTGGGCCTGCCAGACCAGCGCGGCGGCGCCGGCGATGTGGGGGCAGGAGGCGGACGTGCCATCGAATCCGTTGTGGCCGTAGGTGACCCCGGAGACCCCCGCCGGAGCCGCGATTTCTGGCTTGAGTCGCCCGTCGCTGGTGGGGCCCTGGGAGCTATAGTCGGCCAGGGTGTCATCCCAATAGTTGACCGCGCCCACAGTCAATGACCCCAGCGCGTCCCCCGGCGGGCAAATGCTGTGAGCCGGAGAGGGATAGGCCACATCTCCCCCGTTCACGTAAATATCCAGCGTCACGGCCCGGTCAACTTCGTAGGCCTCGACGACGGCGTAGACAGTGTCACCGCCGGTCTCGTACAAAATTCCCTCGTAAGGCTCGTTCCCGACATCGCCCGACTGAGCGTCCTGGGAGGAGGCCAACTCGTTGCCGGATGCGTCGTAGAGATAGAGTTCATAGTCTTGGGCGGCCCGTTCCCAGTCGTCCTCCCAACTAAGGATGACTTTGACAAAGCCCCAGTTGTAGATGGGCAGCATCTCGTCGCCCGGGGCGAACTCGTGGATATTGTCGCCGTCCTCGTCGGTGAATGTGCCCCGATAGTGACCCAACCCCTCGTTGCCGGCCGAGTTGACCCACAGGATGCCCTGGGCGGCCAGATCGTCCACCAGCAGGGCATCCCACTCACTGCCGTCGCGGGGGCCAACCAGGCCCCCCGCCGAGTGGGAGATGATGTCTACCCCTTGATCCAGCAGCCAGTCCACCGCTTCCCCCATCGCGGCGTCGGAGCCATCGTACCAGGCGAAGAAGAGTTGGGCCTCCGGGGCCACCTCGTGGACGATCTCGGAGCAGGCGGCGCCGTGAACCTCGTCCTCGTCGTACCAGCCAAAGGTTTCTAGCACGACGTCATCCGGCAGTTCGACCCCCAGCAGGTCCTGGTAGCCCTTGAAGCCCAGATCGAGGATGCCGATGCGCAGCCCCGCGCCGGTGAAACCAGCCTGGTGCCACTCATCGGCGTCTATGATGGACACTCCCTCCCCTTCGATGTTGCTGCCGTTGGGGGTGCGTGTCTCCGGCAGTTCTACGCCGATGACGTGTTCCAGTTCGGTAAGTTGGGCAAAAGTCGCGCCCGGCTGATTGGCCTGCAGTTCGGCCTCGATCATCTCCATCGGCACGGAGACGTTGATTCTGTCGCGGTAGGCACTGACGACGGCGACGCCGGCGGCCTCCAATTGAGCCACGAGCGGGTCGCTCTCTTCCGTATCGAGGATGAGGGCGATGGCGACGTCTCCACCGGGCGTGAGCATACCGCGCTTGTCTGCCATCTCCCGCGCCGCTTCCTCGCCTCCCTCTTGATAGGCAACCAGGAACTCTTTGTAGACTGATCCCAATTCGGGGTCGTTGAGGACGTGGGCCAGCTTGGGGTACTGCTCGGCCAGTTCAGCCAGCGAAGCAGGAGGAGTGATCTCTAGCGGCTGGCTGCTTTGCGATTGGGTAAAGTAGAGGACGCCGGCCGCCGCGAGCAGAACTATTCCCACGATGAGTAAAGCGAGCAAGGGTTTGCGATTTGTCATTTGAATTCTCCTTCTGAAACCGGGTTTTTTGCCAGTGAAACGACAAAACCCTGGTTTCTGCTGGTTACTCGACGACCGAGACCTCTACGACTTTTTCCGATGAGATGGGTTTGGTGACGGGTGGTTCTTCTTGCGTATCAACGGTCACATCGGCGTGGAATTGGATGACGCCGGTTTGTATTGCTTTCAGTTCAAAAGTGACTGTCTGGCTCTCGCCATTGAGGACCTCGATCTCGTGCTCTGTCGCTGGCTCTGCGATGACGGTGAAAAATTGTTCCCACTCCCCCACCAACTGGTAGCGCAGGTGGTCGAAAGGGACATTCCCCGTGTTGGTGATGGTGACGGTGACGGTGAGTACCTCGCCTACGCGCAGTTCGGGGGCGGAGGCGGCGATGCCGACCTGGGCGTCAAAGCTCAAGGTTGACGATACTTCCGTTGTAGGCTCGGGTGAGAGGGGCGGAGGCGGAGGCAGTAGTGTCGGGGTGGCGGTCGGTGGTGGCACGGTCGGTGAAGGCTTGGCTGTGGACTCGACTGTGGGCGCGGTTGTGGGGATAGGTGTTTCTTCTCCACCCAAGTGTTTGAGGGCGAACCAGGCGGCAGCGATGATGGCGACGATGCACAGGAAAGCGACAATTCCTCCTGCCAACAACGGCCAGCGCGAGGGTCGCCGCTGGGGTTGTGACGGCGCGGTCGGCGGCGACCCGTAGGGTTGGGGCAGGGGACCCATTGAGGGTTGGGTGACCGTCAGCGGGGGCGATTGGGCGGGCGAGGGCGGTGGAGCCGCCAGCGGTTTGCCGCAGCGCGGACAGAAGCGGGCGCCCGGTTTAGCGGTGGCCCCGCAGGCGGGACAAATAGTGCCTGGTGGCGGTGGGGTCGCTGACGGGGTGGATAGTGCCGGCAGTGGCTGACCGCACCGCTTGCAGAAACGAGCGTCGGCCCGGTTTTCAAAGCCGCAGTTTGAGCATTTCATCAGAATCCTCCGTTGAGGCGCGACGCGCCTCGAGTTCACGGCGCGCGCACCTCAAAGTTATCAAATTCAAAGACGGCTGTGTCCCCCTTGTCCAGTTCTATCGCCAGCCCTGCTCGTCCACGGCTCAACCTGCCGTCGTCGCACTCGCCGACGAGTTGGTCGTTGATGTAAAAGGCATAGTGCAATCCTGTCACGATGATCTTGATCTGATTCACCTTGCCCGGACGGATGCTCGATGTCTCTGTCCAAGCAAGCACGGTATCCCACTCTCCCTCGTGGCGCACGGAGAATTTGAAGAATTGACTATCTTTTACCTGAAAAAAGCCATAGTTGTCGTTATCCACTCTTCCAATCACCACGCCGTACCGGGCGTCCTCGATTCCGCTGACGCGCCTGACGTCCACCGTCAGGCGCATGTCGGAGACTGAAGCGATGTCGGGGACCGACCACCATACCGCTCCATCCAGCGCGTTTGCTTCCCAACGATACTTGCCGCTGGCGATGCTGCGGTTACCCGTTATGCGCTCGTCGCTATAGTCTCCGGTGCGCCAGTCGTTCTCGTCCGCGTCAAAGGTGTCGCTGAGGACGAGAGGCAAGAGCGCGGTCGCCGCCGGCGCGTGTACCTCAAAGTTATCAAATTCAAAGACGCCTGTGTCGCCTTCATCATCGAACCCTATCACCAGGGCTATCTTTCCCTCGCTCACTTTGCTGTCTGTGTACTCGGCGACGTACTGATCGTTGATGTAAAGGGTAAAGTTCGAGCCTTCCGCGACGACTGCCAACCGGTTTATCTGGCCGGGCCGGATGAGGGGACTGGCGGTCCAACTGATCAGAGTGTTCCACTCTCCCTCGTGCCGCACGCGGAACTGGTAGTCTCCGTCATCTCTGATTCTGAATATATAGTAATTGTCGCGGTCGGCGCGGCGAAAGATCAGGCCATATTGGGTGTCTGTATCTCCACTGATCCGTTGGCCCTCGACCGTCAGGTAGAAATCAGAGAGTGTATCCAGGTCGGGCATAGACCACCACACGACGCCGCCGGAGGCGGTCGCTTGCCAGTGGTACTTGCCGCCGCTGATGCTTCGATTTCCTTCGATCAGTTCGTCGCTATAGTCGCCGAGAGTCCAGTCGTTTCCGGCTGTGCCAAAGGTATCGAGAAAGAGGAGCGGCCAGCGCGCGGCCTCCGGGGGCGGGACATCTATGCTGGCCTCCGTAGTGGCGGTTGCACGAGCTTGCGCCGTGGCCGTAGCTTGCGTTGCCTCGGCTTGCGCCGTGGCTGTGGCTTGAGCAGCTTGGGCTGTGGCAGTAGCACGAGCTTGCGCCGTGGCTGTGGATTGGGTGACTTGCTGCGCGATGGCCGTTGCCTGCGCTTGAGCCGCTGCGGTGATAGTTGTCTGCGCCTGGGCCGTGGCGGCTACCTGGGTCTGACGGATTGTTATTCCTCCCAACGCCAGCGCTGCTCCGCACAGTAGTATCACCGCCAGTCCGCCCACTGCCCAGACCCATCCGGGCACGCGCTTTTTTTGCGCCTGAGCGACAGGTTGTGCGCCAGGCAGCACTTTTGTTTTTTCGTATTTGGGTGTGATAGGGGGGCGGGCCGGGGCGAATGTTTGGCCCCTCAATGCCTGCGCCATTTCCTGCGCGTTCTGCCAGCGCTGTGAGCGGGGCAGTGCCATTGCTTTGAGTATTGCCGTCTCGGTTTCTGGTTGCACACTGGGCATCAGTCCCCGCAGCGGTATGAACCTGTTTGGATCTGCTATGCGCAGCGTTGCCGTCGGCGGAGCCTGGCCGGTGAGTGCGTGGTAGAGTGTCGCGCCCACGCCGTAGACGTCGGAGCGGGGATCGGTGTGCCCGGCGTCGGCCTCGTATTGCTCCGGCGGGGCGTACTCTGGCGTGCCCATGCCGCGCATTGCCGTTTTGGTGCGCGGGTCGCTGGGATCCCATAGTTTGACCAGGCCAAAGTCCACCAGCACCGCATCTCCGTCGGGGCGGATGACGACGTTCTGCGGTTTCACGTCGCGGTGGAGCACGCCCTGGTTGTGGCAATAGTCCAGCGCGTCCAGCAGCTGGCCGGCCCAGGTCAGCACGTCCGCCTCCGGCAGCGGCCCCTGACGGTCGATGCGGTCGGCCAGGTTCTCCCCTTCCACGAAATCCATCACCAGGTAAGTGTTGCCTCCCTCCTCGAAAAAGTCGGTGACGCGCACCAGGTGGGGGTGATTGAGGCGGGCCAGGACGGCGGCTTCTTGCTGGAATTGCTGGCGCAGTTGGGCCAGCGTGTTGACGTCCAGCCCTGCCTGGGGCGTCATTTCCTTGAGGGCCAGGGGGATGTTGAGGCGGGTGTCCCAGGCGCGGTAGACGGCGCCCATTCCGCCCTGGCCCAGCAGGGAGACAATACGGTAGCGGTTTTGAATCATATCGCCGGTTGTTAGCATGACAGTTCCTTTCAGGTGTATTGCACTTTGACGTTTAATGAAATTCCCGCCAATATAGCCCCCGCCGCCGCACCGGCCCGATCAGCCAGCGGGCAAAGAGGGGCAGGAGCAGCAGGTTGGGTGGCAGTACGGCGATCAGTTCGTTCTGCGCGAATCCCCAAAAGATGTCCCAGAGTCCATTCGTCGCGCTGATGATCGTCGCGACACTCAATGCCCAGACGACGCTCGTCAGGATACCAGCTCCAATTACGGCTTTCCAGTTGCGGGCCTCTTTTACCATCAGCCCAGGGATCAGCCCCAGCGCGCACGAGCAGAGCGCCAGTCCCCACCAGTCGGGCCAGAGTTGCCCCGCGAGCGCGCTTGGGGCGAGAAATCCCAACAGGCCGACACTTGCCCCTATCCACGGGCCGAACAGTACGCCAAACAGGGAGGGAATAAAGGCCAGCGGGGAGAGAGGGAAACTCGCATAGTCCCGCAGAATCGCCGAGTTCAACCACAATCCCACGCCTTGCAGAGCGGACCCCAGCAATATCAGCCCTAGCCCACGCCAAAAGTCGAGGCGCAAGGCGACGGACGCGGCCACGGATGGCGCGACGACAGAAGCGGCCGCCATCGCCGGTTGCGCGGCTGGGGTTATTCTGGGTTGTGATCTGGGTCTGGGAGCAGGTTTTGATTTTGGCGCTGAATCCTTTGTCAACGCCGCTCTCATTTCTGTCACACTCTGCCAGCGGTCGGATGGGTCGTCGGCGAGCGCTTTCATGACGCAATTTGCCACGCCAGCGGGCACCTGCTTGTTGAGCCGCCGCACGTCCTCAAAGTAGAACGGGTTGTCGGCCGGGTCGGCGCCTGTCAGCAGGTGGTGCAGGGTCGCGCCGAGGGCGTAGACATCGGAGCGGGCGTCGGTCTGTCCCTTGCCGTATTGCTCCTTGGGGGCGTATCCGGCTGTGCCAAAGTAGGCGGTATCGGTCGCTTTGCCCGGCTTAAAGATGCGGGCGATGCCAAAATCTATCAGTTTGACAGTTCCGCCCGGCGTCACCATCACGTTGCCCGGTTTCAGGTCGCGGAAGATGAGCGGCGGGCTTTGGCCGTGCAGGTATTCTAGCACGCGGCATAATTGCTCCGCCCAACTCACCACCTCGTCCGCCGGCAGTGGGCCGCCGCCCTCTCGATTCAGTCGCTCGATCAGCGTCTCGCCCTCGATAAAGTCCATCACCAGGTATTGCTTGCTGCCCTCGGTAAAGTGATCTGTGACCGTGGGCAGGTTGGGGTGATCCAGCCGGGCCAGCATCAGCGCCTCCTGCCGAAAGTTGGCGCGGGCTTGCTGCTTTTCCAATGGATCGGTGATGGCGGCATCGGACATCTCTTTGATGGCCCAGGTTTTGCCGGGGATGCGGGTGTCGGCAGCCTGGTAGACGGCGCCCATACCGCCCCGTCCGACGCAGCGGGTGATGATGTACCGCCCGCTCAACATCGTCTGCGGTGGCAGCATCCCGGTGCCGGTCGCGGCAGGTGATGGTTGTGGCTTGGTGGATAGTAACACGGCTCCACAGCCATTACAAAAGTGAGAGTCGTCCGGGTTGAGCCTTCCGCATTGGGGACAGCGCAGTTCCTTTATCAGTGGCGCGCCGCACTTGTTGCAAAAGCGGGAGCGGGCCGGATTAAGCGCGCCGCACTGAGGGCAGATTTGGCGCAGTGGTTGGGCACACTGAGCGCAAAACTGGGCCGTATCTCGATTCTGGGCGTTGCAGTGGGGGCAGGATTGGGTCATTGCTCTTTCTCTGATGTGCCACGCACTTGCAAAGTGCGTGGCACCTTGTTACTCTTCGTAAAACACGAGTGAGAACTGGCCACATAGGATGGCGTCGCCGCCGCGCAGGCGGACTGGTTGGCCCGGTGTCACTGGCACACTGTTGACGAAGGTGCCGTTGGTGCTATTGAGATCATCCAACAAAAAGCCCTCTGGCCCGCGTAGCATCCGAGCGTGGTGGCGCGATACCCCGGCCTGACCACCGCCATAAGGCCCCAGGTCCACGTCGGGCGGCGTGGCGTGCGGATCGCCCCGCCCAATCAACACCTCATCCTTGTGGGGGATGGAGAGCATCGCTCCTGTACCCATCACGATCAGGCGGGGGCCGAATGTGACTCCGGGTGCATCCAGGCGAGTCGTAGCGGTGGGTGGGGGCGTGGCGTATGATGGAGCCATGATGGCCCGCCCTGTGGCTCCCGGCTGGCGTGAAAGATCGTTCAGTAGTGCTTCCATAGTTGGCTGGCGCTCTGCGGGGTCACGCGCCAGCGCTCGCAATATGATGGCTTCCAGTTGCGGCGTGATGAGTGGGTTTAGTTGGCGAGGGGGGATGGGATTCTCGCGCAGGCGGCGGAGCATCATCTCGATGGCGGAATCGGCCTCAAAGGGCAAGTTGCCGGTCAGTAATTCGTAGAGCACGATAGCCAAACCGTAAATGTCGGTGCGATGGTCTATTTCATCGCCAGAGGCTTGTTCGGGCGAAAAGTAGGCCGGCGTGCCAATGCTGACGCCAGGCTGGGTGATGCCCCGCTTTCGGCCAATCAGTTTGACCAGGCCAAAGTCGGCCAGCAGGGGCCAGTCGGGGCGGGCCAGGAGGATGTTGGCTGGTTTTACGTCGCGGTGCACGATTCCCTGTGAGTGGGCGTAAGCCAAAGCGCGGCCCACGGGGAGGATCAGTGTCGC
>QMOE01000696.1 GCA_003648125.1 Chloroflexota bacterium | reverse complement strand
TTAAAGAGCAAACCCATTATGGCCGGGTTGAACTATTTTCTGACGCACGGCGCCCGGGGCGGGGAAGGGGATGGCCTGCTGGGCGAAAAGCGCGACGTAAAAGTGTGGCTGGGCTGGCTCGAACTGCGGGCGCACGGGGACGTCGAAGCGATTGAGACGCCCATCGGGTTCATTCCCAAGTACGAGGATCTCGTAGAGTTGTTTGCCGGGATCGGCAAAGAGTACCCCCAGGAACTCTACGAGCAGCAGTTTGCGTTCTACGTGGACAACATCATTGCCAGAATTGATCTGCAGGAAGAAGCCTACGGGAAGGAGGAGAATATTCCGACCAGGTTGTTCGAGGTCTATGCAGAACAGAGAAAGGGCCTGGAAGCGCTAAAGGCGAAATATGGTTCTGTCGTCTCGGTCGAGCAACTCGTCGAGGCCGCTAGAGATAGTTGACCCGGCTGTCGTGAGACAGTGTCCGGGAAAATAAAATATGTAGGAGGTGTGATGCTTACCAAAGAAGAATTGCTTGCAAAAGCCAAAAAGCCAGCGGAAGACGCGATGCGGCTGCATCCCTTTTTCCGGGGCAAGGTGCAGATCGCGCCCAAGTGCGTCATCCGCGCGTTCAGCGACTTTGCCGTATGGTACACGCCCGGCGTGGCGGCGCCCTGCCGCGCCATCCAGGAGAACAAAGAACTGGTCTACGAGCACACCAACAAGGGCAACACCGTCGCCGTCGTCTCCGACGGCACGCGGGTGCTGGGCCTGGGCGACATCGGCCCGGAGGCCGGGCTGCCGGTGATGGAGGGCAAGGCGCTGCTCTTCAAATACCTGGGCGGCGTGGATGCTGTGCCGCTCTGCCTGGACACCAAAGACCCTTATGCCATCATCCAGGCCGTCAAACTGATCCAGCCTTCCTTCGGCGGGATCAACCTGGAGGACATATCGCAACCCAAGTGCTTTCGCGTGCTCGACATGCTACGCAGCGACCCCGGCGTCAATATCCCCGTCTGGCACGACGACCAGCAGGGCACGGCCACGGTCATCCTGGCCGGAGTGCTCAACGCGCTAAAGGTGGTGGGCAAACGCAGGGAGGACGTCAGGGTCACGATAATCGGTACCGGCGCGGCCAACGTGGCCACGCTGCGATTGCTGCTGGCCAGCGGTGTCCCGTTCGGCCACGTCATCGCCTGCGACAGCAAGGGTATCCTGCATCCAGAGCGAGAGGACATTGCCCAGCGCAAGATCGAATTCGTGGACAAGTGGCGCATCTGCCAGAACAGCAATGCCGAAGGGCGGCGCGGTGGCTCCGCCGAGGCACTGCGCGGGGCCGACGTGTGCATCGCGGCCAGCAAGCCCGGCCCGGGTACGATCCTGCCGGAGTGGGTAAAGGGGATGGCCGAGGATGCGATCCTCTTTGCCTGTGCCAATCCCACTCCAGAGATCTGGCCCTGGGAGGCGCATGAGGCCGGAGTGCGCATCATGGGCACAGGCCGCAGCGATTTTCCCAACCAGATCAACAACTCGTTGGGCTTCCCCGGCATTTTCCGCGGCGTGCTGGACGTGCGGGCCACGACCATCACCGACGAGATGGCTATCGCCGCCGCCGAGGAACTGGCCCGTTGCGCGGAGGAGGGCGGGCTGGACGAGGAGCGCGTGGTACCAAAGATGGACAATTGGGAGATCTTTCCCCGCGAAGCGGCGGCTGTCGGCATGAAGGCGCAGGAGCAGGGAGTGGCCCGTCTGAGCCTCTCCCACGATGAACTGCTCAGCCAGGCGCGGGATACCATCCGTCAGGCGCAGGATATGACCCGCTTCCTGATGGAAAAAGAACTCATCCCGCCCGTGCCAGCGGAGTGGGCCTAAAAGGAGGAAATGCAATGTACGATCTGATCATCATCGGCGGTGGGCCGGCGGGCATCACTGCCGCCACGATGGGCATCAACCAGCGGCTAGAGACCTTGATCATTGCCGAGCGCTGGGGCGGCCAGACCACTTACGCAATGCAACTGGAGGAGATGGAAGGGCGAGAGAACATTACCGGCGAGACGCTGCTGGACGCTTTCCGCCGCCAACTCGATTATCTGGATTTTGTGCGCCGTTTCGACACCGTAGCCAAGGTGATGCCCGATGAACAGCACTTTTGCGTGGACACTGCTCGTGGCGACCGCTTTGAGGGACGCGCCCTGATTATGGCGACGGGCGCCAAGCCAGAGCGTCTCAACGTTCCAGGTGAGACCCGGCTGGCCGGCTACGGGCTGAGTTATTCGGCGGCCACGCACACCGGTCTGTTCCTGGGCCGGGACGTGGCTGTGGTGGGGAACGGACGCCGGGCCCAGTGGGCCGCCGCCGGTCTGGCCCGCAAGGCGCACCACGTCTACCTGCTCGCGCCCGAGCCACTGACGGACACTCCCCTGGCACGCAGTCTCCACCGTATGCAGAACGTCGAGATCGCGGAGGGCGTGGCGATAAAAGAGGTGTGCGGCGAGCGTTTCGTCGAGAGTATCAAGATCGCCAC
>QMOE01000695.1 GCA_003648125.1 Chloroflexota bacterium | reverse complement strand
TGCGTCAAGCGATGTTGATTGGGGCTGGTGGTCTGCATCACCCAGGCGTTGTGATTGGCAATATAGACCACGGTACCGGTGATGGGCACGGGTCCAAGCTCCGGCTGCACGCCGATGAGGATGACTTCGGTGCGGGGTTCCTGGAGCGTGACCGTCCGTAAGAGTTGCCGCTCAATTTCGCTGCCGTCCTCGACGGTGATGCGGTAGGTCAGTTCCTCGACCCCGGCGACGCCAGGCTCCAGCAAGCGGGTCTCCCCGACAGGGATGGAGGCATCGCGCACGGTTTGGCGCTCAAAGGGAATCTCGCGCTGCTCGGTCTCGCTACGCACCTCGACGCGGACGATGCGCACCGTCATTCCATCCTCGACGAAGGCAGGCTCGACCGGTGTCACACGGTCGTCCTCGTCGAGCGTGACGCCAGCCTCGGCCAGCAAATCGCGGACGGTGAGTGCTTCAGTGGCGAGCGTGCGCGTCTCGCCGTCGGCGACGAGCGTGACGGTGCGGGCGCTATCGGGAGCACACGCTGCCAGCGACAGCAGGAGCAGTGAGAGGACAATCCATTTACCCATAAGGCAGATTATACCATCGGAGGCGGGTTGGGACAACGGGGGATTTGAGACTCGCAGACGGAGATTTGGAGATTGGTGGAGGAGAAAGTAGGTCACGCTTGTAGTGATGGATCAGAGTCGTCACGTTCAAAACGTGACCTACATTTTCGTCCCTGGTGATGTAAAGCACTCGTGACAACTTGTCAGAATCTCTGTATCCAAGTTGGGATTGCCCGAGTAGCTCGACAAGGTCACATTTGTCATTGCGAGGGCGCAAAGCGCCCGAAGCAATCTCCAAACAACGAAATGAGATGGGTATGTTTCAAATAAGTTGAGTAGCCGCGCTTTCCATAGCGCGCGGTATGGAAACCGCGACTACCTCCAACCGAGATGAAACGCACCCCAATGAGATTGCTTCGCCGCCAGAGCCTGCCCTGAGTAGAACGAAGGGGCGGCTCGCAATGATGGGTAAAGTGGCTCGATGTGGATTCTTGCTGAAATGCGACATTGTCAAAGTAGTTGCGCAGATTGTATGTAGACTGTAACACTTTCGTAACTCATTGGCCTGGAACCTCGTGCTATAATAATGGGGCATCAGAATCCTATTGGGCGGAAGAGTTGACTAGTTAAAGGAGGAAAAAACAATGAAAGTAAAAGTTTCTAGCATGGGTGTAATTGTAGCCACCGTCCTTGCAATCCTGTTGCCAATTTCCGTGGGAGCTCAATCTCCCAATACCTATACCTCTATCGCCGTGACAGATATCCTTTCCGGGGCCCCCATCGTCGGCGGCACTTTTACCACTGACCTCCAGGTCTCGGTCGTCAACAATGCTCCCCCCGAGGTTGGGGTGATGGGTGTCGAGATTTGGCTGCCCTTTGACTCGATCATCGTCGCCGTGGATGACTTTGACGACAATCCAGCCAACGGCACTCAGGTCGAGATCAAGAGTGATTTCTTTGATGGAGATATTGTAGTCGGGGCCAATGAGGTTATAGTCGGTGCGATGCCTGCCACCGCCCCAGCCGATTGTACCACCGCTGGCGCTTGTGTTCACGTAGCCGTCAGCCATACTGGCGGGAGCGGACCAGTGATTAACGCGACCGGGGCAGTGGCAACTATTACCTGGTCTGGACTGGCGACTGGCCCATCGGCCATCAGCGTCGCGCCCGGCTCTGTCCTCTCTGATCCCGATGGTCAGCCCATTCCCATCAACAGCATCTCTGTGCCTGACATCACTGTGATTGACGCTGGCACGATTGCGGGCGTCGTACAGCGGCAGGGGATGCAGGCCGATCACGCGGGCACGGAGGTTGTCGCCATCGCGGTGGGCGACGGGGTGGTAGCTACGGCCACGACGGTCACCGATGGCAGTTTCGACCTGGCGGTTCCGGTGGGCAGCACCTATACCGTCAACGCCAGCTACTCGGGCTATCTCCAATCACAGAAAGAGTCTGTCTATGTTGTGGGTGCTAACGTGGACATCGGCGTGACGGCGCTGGTAGGGGGCGATGTCAATGCCGATAACTGCATCAACATCTTGGACATTGTGTCCATCGTCGGCGAGTTTGGTCAGACCGGGTTGCCCATTAGTGACCCGGCAGACATCAACGACGACGGGACGGTCAATATCTTTGATCTGACGATCTCCGCCGGCAACTTTGGACGTTGCGGCCCGACGGCCTGGACTCCGTAGGGGCAACTTTTCGTAACTCGTACACCCGTCGTTGAGGCGCAGGGGACAGTCAAGAGCAATTTGACATTACATTTCTCTGCGCCTCTATGTGAGAGTAGCGCAGGATGGTATCCTGTTTGTAAGCGTCTAACGAAGCTGCGCCTCAAACCGACGAGAGGGGAGAAATGGGACACGGATTAACACGGACTGGGCACACAGATTTTTTGTATCTTTTCAATATTCCGGGGCGTTTGCGCGCTGTAGCCGCGATTGGAAATCGCG
>QMOE01000694.1 GCA_003648125.1 Chloroflexota bacterium | reverse complement strand
TTCACGGGGACAACTGGACGAGATCGGCGGCGGCTTTCGCGTGCCCGATGTGATGGCGCAGGGTGGGGCGCAGTTGATCGAGGTCGGCACGACTAACCGCACTCACCGGCGCGACTATGTGATGGCGCTGGAGGCGCACGACGACGTGGCGCTCATCCTGCGGGCGCACCACTCTAACTTTCGCATCGTGGGTTTCACTGCCGAGCCATCCCTGCCCGAACTGGTCGCGCTGGGTGCAGAGCGTGGCCTGCCGGTGATGGATGATCTGGGGAGCGGCGCATTGCTCGACACGGCCCAATTCGGGCTGGCGCACGAGCCGACCGTGCAGGAGAGCGTCGCGGCGGGAGCGGCGGTGGTCTGCTTCAGCGGCGACAAACTGTTGGGCGGCCCACAGGCCGGCGTCATCGTCGGGCAGGCAAAGTACGTAGAGCCGCTCAAGACCCACCCGCTGGCCCGCGCGCTGCGCAGCGACAAACTCTGCCTGGCCGGGTTACAGGCCACGCTGCTACATTACCTGAAGGACGAGGCCCCCGAGCAGGTGCCGGTCTGGCGCATGATCGTCACGCCCCTGGCAGAGATCGAGCGCCGGGCGCGGCGGTGGCGGCGTCATCTGCGCCGCGCCGGCATCCAGGCCGAGATCGTGGACGGCGAGTCCACCGTCGGCGGGGGCAGCCTGCCCGGCGAGACGTTGCCCACGAAACTGATCGCGCTGAGCGTGGCGCATCCTGACCGGCTGGCGGCCGCGATGCGGGCCGCCGACCCGCCAGTAGTGGCCCGCATCGCGGCCGACCGGCTGGTGCTCGACCCGCGCACGGTGTTGGTGGAGGATGAGCGGGAATTGTTGCGAGTGGTTTTGGAGGTGATTAGCGATTTGTGCAGGAGGTGACCAATGGATGAACTCCAACGAGAAGGTAGCAGGGTGGCAACTATTACGTTGCAGCCTGATTTGGTTGAATAGGTCGATCAGATGGCAGGAATAACGGGAATAGGCACCGAGGTGCTGATCGGTGACGCAATCCGGGAACATCTGAGGTATCTGCGCCGTGAGAAATTGAAATCAGAGATCGTGGCCTTTGAAAGCATGCATGCAAACCTGAAAGAGCGATACTTGGGCCAGTTTGTAGTTGTTTACAACGGAGAGGTGATAGACAGCGATGTGGATTTCGAGGCGGTTTTCCTGCGGGTGCGGGCTTGCCTGGGGCGTGTCTCGGTGCTGATGCGCTTGTTACTTGATGGGCCAGCCGGGTTGGTCGAGGTATGGGAAGTCGGAAGAGAACCGGTGTGATTGCCTGCTGTGCGCGGATTTTCCCAACGGCTGGATCAAATTGGTCCCGTCCATAGAAATGAAAGGAGTTTGCAATGAACACTGAACCGGGAAAAATATTGGCACCATCACCCGATCTGGACAACGAGGATCTGTGGGTGCGCGGAAGAGTTTACGTTCACTTCAAGCGCCTGCTGGGAGAGGCGGAAGCACACATCTCCGATCTGGAGCGGGACGTCGCCCGTGCCCAGTACGAATACGAGATCGCCCAGCGCATTCGAGACAGGATGACGGATGCCGAGGCCCGCCAGGACTGGGACATCCAGGTGAGTGTGACCCACGACTTTATGGTGATGGCGGAGCACGAACTGGCAGAAGAAACCGAAAACGCTGCCTACTATCGCGCCATGGTCGCCGAGATGGAGGCCGACCTGGGTGACAAGGCTCAAGTGTACGAGGATACCCTGTCCGAGATCTATTGGGAGGAGGAGTGGGACGAGGAGGACTTGGACGAACTGTACGATGAGTTTGACCCGTTTGATTCCATTCCATTCTAGGAGAGGAGATGTCTCCATGAAACACGACCTTGATTGCTTACTGCAAGAACGCGGGCTGGACGCGGCCCTCGTCGCGGGAGCCGTGCACGGCAACCCGGCCATGTACTATATGACCAACGGCGCGGGGTTGACCAGCGGTTTTGTGCTCAAGAAACGTGATGAGGAACCGCTGCTCCTGTGCTGGCCGATGGAGCGAGAGGAAGCCGCCGCCAGTGGCCTCACCGTCATCAACCTGGGCCGGTACGACTTTGTGAGCATTCTCCGCGAGACGGGCGACCGGCTGGCCGCGACTGTCAAGTTGTATCGCCGTATTTTTGCCGACCTGGGCGTGAGCGGCCGGGTGGGCTTTTACGGGCTGGCGGACCGGGGGCGCGCCTGGGTGCTACTCAACACGCTGGACGCACAACTGGAGGGCGTCCAGGTTCACGGCGACTTTGGCGTGACGCCGATTGACGCTGCCCGTGCCACCAAGGACCCCGCCGAGGTCGAACACATCCGCGAGATGGGCCGGCGCACCTGCGCAATTGTGGCCCGCACCGTCGAGTTTCTCAAGTCGTTTCGGGTGCAGGACGAGGTGCTGGTGCAGCCTGACGGCGCTCCGCTGACCGTCGGGCGGGTGCACGAGGAGATCAATCGCCTCTTGGCCGAACAGCGGTTGGAGGACCCCGAGGGCTTTATCTTTT
>QMOE01000693.1 GCA_003648125.1 Chloroflexota bacterium | reverse complement strand
CGGGTCCACGAAAAAGAACACGGCGTCCACTTCTTCCTGCGCCACGCGGGCTGCGATCTGCGCGTCGCCCCCGTGCGGCCCCGAAAGCAAACACTCGACGTCGAGCCCCACCTTTTCGGCCAACAGGCGGCCGGTCGTGGCCGTGGCGATCAGATTAAAGTCTTTCAGTTTTTCCCGGTTGAACGTGGCAAAGGCGACCATGTCCACCTTTTTGCCGTCGTGCGCGATCAGCGCGATAGTTTTCTCTGGCATAGAGTACCTCCTTAGATTTTTCAAGTCTACCACGAAGTGACATGCCGTCAAGCCTGTAGTTAGCCATAATCAGCGGCTGGCTTTCAGAGACCATCGTTCGCTGACTCGCCCATTTGTCACTTGAACGAATTTCGCTATACTACTGTCAGGACTAGGATAACTATGCCCTCAAACCTGCTGATCCACACCATCGGTCACAGTGACCACGACACGGCAGCGTTCATCGCGCTGTTGCGCCAGCACGACATCACACTCGTCGCGGACGTGCGCAGCCAGCCCTACAGCCGCTGGACGCCGCAGTTCAACCGTGAGATTCTGGCCCGCGACCTGGAGAAGGCCGGCGTGGCCTACGTCCACCTAGGCGACGCGCTCGGCGGCCGCCCATCCGACCCAACCATGTACGACCCCGGCCAGGAGCGGCCCGACTACCGGCGCGTCGAGCAGACAGACGCCTACCAGGCCGGCATTGACCGTCTGCTGGATCTAGCCCGCGCCGAACGGGTGGCCGTGATGTGCAGCGAAGGCGACCACCGCCAATGCCACCGTCACCTGCTCGTCACCCAGACCCTGCTGGCGCGCGGCGTCCGTGTGCTCCACATCCAGCCCGACGGCAGGACGGTCGAGGGAGAACTGGTGGCCCGGCAACTCGCCCTGTTCGGATGAGGAGAAACCACGATGTCTATTCTCTACACCATCGGCTACCAGCGCAAACCGCTGGCGATGTTCATCGGCCAACTGCGCCAGGCCGGCGTGGACGCGGTGATTGACGTGCGGTTGCGCAACACCTCCCACCTGGCCGGCTATACCAAGCGGGACGACCTGGATTTCTTGCTGCGCGAGGGGTTCTCCATCGCCTACGAACATCACCCCGAACTGGCTCCCAGTCCCGATATCCTCGACGCCTACCGCGATGACGGCGACTGGCCGGCATACGTGGCCCATTTCGTCCCCCTGCTGGAGGAACGAGATGCCGAGGAAGTGGGCCGCGAAATCCTGGCCCGCTACCGCGCCCCGTGCCTCCTGTGTGCCGAACCGACTGCCGAGCACTGCCATCGTCGTCTGGTGGCTGAATACTGGGCCGGGCGACTGCCGGGACTGACCATCATCCATTTGTAAGCCGCGAGGTTCACGATGCCACCACAACAAGTCCTCATCCTGGCCATGACCAAAATGCTCAGCGGCATTTGCGTGGCCGGCTTTACCAGCGAATCCGACCCCGTCACCGGCCTGCGCTGGGTGCGCCCCGGGCGCGACTTGGATACCATCCAACCCGGCGACATGACGGACGCGGCTGGTCGCCTGACGCAGTGCAGCGACGTGGTCGAACTGAACCTGATAGAGCCCCGACCCGACCCACCCCACACTGAAGACTGGCTCACCGATTTCGTCCGCCACCGGCCACGGCTTTTGCGCCGGCTGGAGGGCGACAAGCGAGCCCGTTTCTTTGCCAAATACCTCGACCGCGCCCCGGAAGACGTGCTCATCTACCACACCCGCTCGCTCTGCCTGGTGCAGCCAGAGTGGGTGAAGGCGCACTTTTCATTGGACACCTACTCCGGCAAGTACGAAGCGCGTTTGACCTTTGTACTGGCGGGCGACGCCAACCACCCTCGGGCCACGAGCAAGCGCGGCGTCCCCGTGACCGACCTCAAGTGGCGAGCGCTGGGCCGGGCCTGGCTGGGCGAGAAAGGCGGCCTCCTGACGCTGGACCACGAGACGCTCTGTGAACGACTGAACGCCCAAGCCATCTACCTGGCCATCGGGCTGAGCCGCAACTGGCAGGGGGAGTATTGGCCGCTCGTCGTCGGGGTGCACGTCGTGCCGGATTACGAGGCAGTAGTGGATATGGACCATCCGTAGCGAAGAGAACGGCGGTAATCACGGACGCCGTTTGATACATTGAGAGACAATTTGGAACCCGACCGTATCTTGACTTCAGTTCGAAATCGAGTAAACTATAATTGTAATCATTGCCTGTGTAACCCGCTTCAGGAGACAGCACAATGGGTGCGCCGTACCGCGTCTCTCTAAACGAATGGCTGGACTTTTTTGGCTTCTCGGCTTCCCCCTTTTCCAGGTGGGAAGCCGAGGAGGAGGCGCGACTGTATCCTGAGCGGTTGAGCGCGCAATTGGTCAAGCCGGCTTGCTTCGACCGGGTGCTTGGCCAGGCATCCGAGCCTAAAACAGTGATCCTGTTTGCCCCACGCGGAAGTGGTAAAACTGCCTGTCGTATCCTGGTGGACTATTACTGT
>QMOE01000692.1 GCA_003648125.1 Chloroflexota bacterium | reverse complement strand
TGAGGAGTATAACGTGCGACGATATGACATCGAACGACTCAATCAAATCTCGGCCGGCTGCGCAGATGCCGTCCCCGCGTCCGACCTGAGCGCCGTGGCCTGCTTGCGGGTTGTGGACGATCCCGCTCAGGCTGGAATCTGGATCGTACCTATGGACGGGGAGCCGCACCCGGTCGCGCTGTGCCACGACATGGGGCAGATTCTCGGCGCTACCTCTCCTCCCGCACTCTCCGACCCGCGCTGGTCGCCCAATGGTGTCTGGCTGGCTTTCGCTACGCACGAGGGGATGCCGCCTGGAGAGCACCACCGCCTGTGGGCCGTCCACGCCGATGGGAGCGATGCCCCCCGTATACTGCACTCGTCAGTGGGTGTGATCGCTGGTTATCGCTGGTCGCCCGACGGCGCGTTCATTGCCGTGGCTGATTCGGAAGCCGGACTGTTGATCATCCGGCGAGAGACTGGAGAGGCCATCACTGTGGACGTGCAGGCCATGCGCTACCCTCTGGGCGAGAACGCGATGGCCTGGATCGGTGACGATACCCTGGTTTACAATAGCCTGGCTGAGGGGCAAAGTGGGTTGTGGGGGGTTGAACTTGGAACAGACAACCAGCGTCTGCTATGGGAGACCGAATTGGATGAAATCGCTCTGCCGGGCTGGAGCGGCGCACAAATCTGGGGCGCGCTACGCGGTAACTCGCGTGACCCGGCGCAGAGTGTAGCGTTGATGGTGTGGCGAGGGGCGGGCGCTGACCTCGAAGTCTACACCTTGCCCAACGCTGAATTCGACCCCGCCGCCAAATTGCTCCCCACGTCCGATGGGACGATGTGGGCTTTCACTGTCTGGCGGGAGGGGCGACGGGTGCCCTGGGTAGTCGGCTTGCCTGAGGGCAAAGCCTGTGAGATCGAGTGTCCGCATAGTCTGGATTGTTTGGTTGGCTGGCTAGAGGAGCCTCGCAGTCTGCTCGCCTCGCTCGGTGCAGCGCACTTCGTCGGACTCGATGTTCCTTCAAAGACAGAAACATAGCCGGGGCTGTTCGCTTCTCACCTGAAGAGGAAACTTGACCGCACCGCCGTGAAACAGGCGGTGCTGGAGAAAAACAAGCCAGCACCGGCTCTTCAGGCACAGCCTATTTACGGCGGGGCAACGAGGTATGTAACATGACTCGCATTCGCATCGAAACCGGACATGCTTACGACGTAGCTCGCCGGATGCATGCTGCTAGTTATCAGGTTTACGAGCTGGGTCATCGGCTGGAACGAGCTGTTTGGCAATTGTACGCTACGGGTTTCGAGGGGCACAGTCGCGTCCAGCTGGAGTGTGACCTCTCCGCCGTGGGCCGCCGCGCGCAGGCCATAGCCCACGAGCTGGGCACGCTGGCCAGCCGGCTGAACCACATCGCCGAGGCGTTCGAGCGCGCCGACAACCACGCCGCCGCCGAACTGGCCCGCATCCCCTGGAACCTACTGGAAATCGGCCCCTCTGGTCGGCAGGTGCTCCAGGCCGCGCGCGGCCTCTTTAACCAACTTGACACCCTGTTGGGTTACATGACCGCTGGCCGTACGGATATGCAAAAATTCCTGGATTTGTTGGGCATCCGCCGCTACGGTTCGTCCGCCCCGCTGCTCAAGCTGGGCGTGCTCGACCAGCGCTTCAAGATCAGCAAGACTATCGGCAAACTCGGCGTCGGCGTGGGCATCTTCAGCGACATCCTCACTGCTGACCACATTGATGAGAGGTCGGTGAGCGTGGCGGTGATCCGCAATGTGGGAGAGTACGCCGTGGGTGGTGCGGTTCCGGCAATGGGGATCGTGCTGGCCGGCAACGCTCTGATCCAATTAGTCGGCGCAGGAATTGTGCTGGCTTCCAAAGGGGCCACCTCACAATGGGCTACCAGCAAAGCCATGGCCACCGATCTGGATATCAGTACCGAGCGGGTGGCAGATGCCTTCGAGCGTGTAGACCTGGGGCACATCACCAAAGACATCAGCGATCTGGTTTATGACGTGACCCTCAAACCCAAATTTGATGCCGTCAAGACAGTGTGGCAAGAGCCCAACATAAAAAACGTGGGACGTTTGTTTCGTACGTTGGGACCGACTCCTATCTACACACCTGACGAGGCCAGGCAGATGAGCCAGACAGTCCTAGAGGATTTTAAACAACTTGGCGAGGATACGTTCGATTTCATCGAGGGAGTGCCGGACCTGGGGTTTACAGTGCTGGGCCATAGTGCAGCGATGGGGACTGCCCTGTTCTCTAAGACCACCAGTCTGTTACCTGTGCCAGATGATTGGAAGGGTGCAGTTAACGAGTCGTGCGAGCGAATCATAGACCACGTTGTTTCCCATCCAGTCACAGTAGAGGGTCTATGGCGCGACTTTACCATCATTCCCCCGCCCGCACCGTCCGCGCGGCCACAGTTTGGGTATCCCGCCAGTGCCTCGTGGGCCAATTCCATGCAATTCGCGCCCGTCGTCGCCACCCCGTAGAGTACATAGCGAGGAG
>QMOE01000691.1 GCA_003648125.1 Chloroflexota bacterium | reverse complement strand
GGCAGGGGGCAGAGAGCAGGGGGCAAGAATGAGTGAGTTGAGCCGCGCGCGCGAGGGCTGGAATGAGATAGAGGCGGAAGAAATCCGCTTGCTGCGCCAGATGACGGTTCAGGAGAGTGCGCGTCACTACCTGGCGCTCCAGCGAGCCTTTGAGCCTCAATTGCAACAGACTGAATCGCTCTTCCGCGCCGAGCGCATAGCCTATCTGGAAGAGTTACAACGCCGGTTATCAAAGTTAGACTGGTGGGTGGAGAAGCAGCGTGGAAAACCTGTTTGAATCCCTGATAGCCCTACAAGCTCGGCTGCGCCGGGCAGGTATCTCCTCCGCCATCATCGGCGGGGTGGCAGTGAGCGTGTGGGGCGAGCCGCGCGTGACACGCGACGTGGACATCAAAGTTTTGTTGACCCGCAAAGATGCGGCGCGCTTGCTCAATCTCCTGATGCCAGATTACAAATCCCTCATCGCCGATCCCTTGCAATCTCTGACCTCCACCGGCATCATCTTTGTGCAGGACGAATTAGACACGCGCCTGGATATTCTTCTCTCCGATACATCATTCGACGCGAAAGCTATCCAGCGCGCCCAAGCAGTGGAACTGGAACCCGGACTGATGGCGCGCATCTGTAGCGCCGAGGACTTGATCGTTTACAAGCTAATCTCCACCCGGCTGCGGGATTACCAAGATGCCGCAAGCGTCATCCGCCGGCAGGGAGATGCGCTGGACGATGATTACGTGCTGGACTGGTTGCGCCAGTTTGAGCAGGCATTGGACGATTCTACGCTCATTGCAGAGTACCGACGTATGCGGGGAATCAGCAGAATAGAATGAGTAAAGCATCATCAAACTCGCACACCCTCAAATCACTCTGGCGCGCCGTCTTTTGGGTCTCCTTCCCCTTTGGCATCCTCTCCTTCGTGCTGCCCATCTATGGCAAGGAACTGGGCGCGACGGCACTGGAAGTGGGCGGATTTTTCTCCGCCATCTCGCTGGTACCGGTCGTCGTGCGACCTTTCCTGGGCCGGGCACTGGACCGCTGGGGGCGACGGCCTTTCCTGCTGCTCGGATTGCTCGGATACGTGATCGCTATGGGCGTGTTCTGCCTGGCCGATACGGTATGGCTGCTGACTGTCGCCCGTTTCATCCAGGGATTGGGGCAGGCATTCCTCTGGCTCTCGGCCTACACCATCGTAGCCGACGTCGCCGCCGAAGCAGGGCGCGGGCACGACTTTGGCATCATTGATGAGGCGACCAATCGGGGAGCCATCATCGGCACTATGGCCGGGTTCAGCATCATCTTTAGTCTGCAAGGGTTCTTTGACCTGGATTGGAGGCAGATCTGGCTCTGGCTTTTCACGGCCTACACGGTGCCAGCGCTGCTGGCGCTGTGGAGCGCCTGGCGCGGCGCGAGTGAGACGCGCCCGCAAGCAACCGCCCAGCCCATCGAGAGTCACCCCGTCTCCGGCCAATTGTTGGCGCTGATGCTCATCGTCCTTGTCACGGGCGCTTCGAGCGCGATGGTCTGGCCGCTGCTGATGATCTTTCTCCAAGACGCAATCGGAGCTGGCGTGGATGTGCTAATCTGGGCCTATCTGCCAGCCGCACTGATCAGTGCCTTCCTGCCCTCACGCATGGGGCGCATCGCCGACCGGCTGGGGCGCAAGGCGCCAATGGTCGCCGGGTTGCTCGTGGGCGCGCTGGCCTCGGCGCTGATCCCCCACCTGCGCAGCATAGTCGCGCTGACGGCGCTGTGGGCCGTAGAGTCGCTGGGTTACAGCGCCTCCGTGCCAGCGGAGCGCGCCTTTGTCGCCGACATTGCCGGCGAGGATATGCGCGGCACCAGTTATGGCTTTTACACCTTTGCCTACTTTCTGGGGGCCGCTATAGGGCCGCTGGCGGGCGGTTGGCTGTACGATAATTTGGGCCACGCGATGCCATTCTATCTCAATACAGCCGTCCTGCTCGTGGGCGCGGCGTTAGTGGCGGGTGTACTGCGTGAAAATCCAGTATCTAGCATCCAGCATCCAGAATGATCCCTCAAAAACTCTCCCTCACCAACTTTATGTGCTACCGCCAGGTGGAGCTAGACTTTGCCGGCATCCACATCGCCTGCCTGGTCGGCGAGAACGGCGCGGGCAAATCGGCGCTCTTGGACGCTATCACCTGGGCGCTGTGGGGCAAGTCGCGGGCCAGGCGAGATGATGAACTGATTCACCAGGGTCAGGAAGAGATGGTGGTCGAGTTCACCTTTGCGCTGGAGGAACAGACCTACCGCGTGCTGCGCCGGCGCAAGGCCGGCAAGCGGGGCAGCACGCTGCTCGATTTTCAACTCCGGGATGGCGAGCGCTATCGCTCCATCGCCGAAAGCGGCGTGCGGGCCACACAGGACAAGATCGTCCGCATCCTGCGACTCGACTATGAGACCTTTATCAACTCGGCCTTTCTCCGCCAGGGCCAGGCCAACGAGTTTACGGTCAAGACCGCCGCCGAGCGCAAGCGCGTGCTGG
>QMOE01000066.1 GCA_003648125.1 Chloroflexota bacterium | reverse complement strand
TCCTCAGGCGCGGCATCGCCAGCGCCGCAGGAGCCAGCGCAAGCCCTCCCAGCGCGGTACATTTAAGTTGACGCGGCAACATCTGACCCACGGCGTACACAGCGTCAACCGTCTCGTCCAAAGGAATCGGATTGACGTATCCACCCAAGACAAGGTCTGCACAGACGAACGAGCTAGACGCCGCCACCGCATTGCGTGTGTGGCAGGGAATCTCGACTATCCCCTGGACAAGGTCGCAGATCAACCCCATCGTGTTCTGAAAAGAAATCGCTGCCGCAGCGACTGCCTGGCGCGGGCCGCCGCCCGCGGCCTCCACCACAGCCGCAGCGGCCATTGCCCCGGCGGCACCAATCTCCACCTGGCATCCCGCCACCTCGGCCGCGAACGTGGCCCGCGTCGCCACGACGAGACCCACCGCCGAGGCCGCCAACAGCGCCAGCGCGGTTCGCTTTTGGCTCAGACCTTTCTCCTCCGCCAACGTCACCACCACACCGGGGATCACTCCCGCTGAGCCGGCGGTCGGTGCGGCGCAGACCACGCCCATACCGCCATTGACGTGCATCACGGCCAGCGCCCGGGCCGCCGCGCGGGTGTGGATGCCCCCGATTGCCACTCGCCCCTCCGCCTCGGCCTGGTAAACCCAGCGGGCGCTCGGCCCGAGTAATTGCATCGGCGGCAGATCGGCCCCCAGCCCGTGCTGCACGGCTGCCTGCATGATCTCGAGGCGGCGAACCATCTCAGCCAGCACAGCATCTTCCGCAAGCCCCAGCAGCGCCGACTCGTAAGCCAGTGCGATCTGGCCCAGCGAGCAACCACGCTCCTCCGCCAGAGTAACCATCTCGGCGGCAGAGGAGAAAAGTGGTTCCCCGCGCTGCACAAAGAATATCGGCGGGGCCATCCAAACGTCTCGCACGCCTGGCAATATCTCCAACCTGGCCCTGACGCCAGCCGGCAATGGCAAGCGGCATTGGGCATGCAGCAATACCAGGTCGCCCCGAGTCTGCCGCGCCGGACGGCCAACGATTTGTCCATCCCGCATCAAGAGTTGCCTCACCGCTGGCTCTGCGCTCCTCTCCAACTCTACCAGGACCTCGTGGGTGTCGCCAGTAAAGCGCACCGGCCAACCCGCGACTTGGGTAAAGATTATCGCTCCCCCACCAATGGATTTTGCCACAACACGCAGTTCCCGCCCGCTTCGTGAGTTCATCCGCACCTCGACGGTGTTGGGGTGGTCAGCGCCGGGCAGTGGCTCGACGACAAAGGTTATCTCTGGCCCTCGCTGGGCAGCCCAGTCAAGCGCCTGTGGAAATCGCTCGTCGGTGATGGGCCAGCCCATCACTCCGGCGGCAAAGCCGAGGTCGCTGCCCTGTTGACTGTATACCTCCGCCAGAGAGCCACCGGGGTCGAAGGCAAACGTCACCGCCACAGGCTCGTCGCCCAGGAGGGCGCGGGCGAGCACTCCGATGTGGAACGATCCAGCCGTGTGCGAACTGGACGGCCCGCGCATGACAGGGCCTAGGACGTCGTTCAGGATGCTGATGGGTTTCATAGGATTCTCTACCAGCTAAATGTGGGAAAAATTAAGCAGCCTTGACAAAGAACAAAATCTCGCTACAATGAGCACCACTATAGGGCAACGAAAAACTGGTGTCCACTTTGAAAATAGTATTGTAGGCGCGGATTCCATTCCGCGCTATGGAAAGCGCGGCTACATTTTGAAAAGATGCAAACTGTTCTAAATCATTACATCAGGAGAAATAAAAAATGACATACGTAATCACAGCCGGGTGCGAGCGTTGTGACTCTTGCATAGAGGTTTGTCCCAGTGATGCCATCTTCTTTGTTGAAGATGATCCTGACTGGCCAACTTATTACATCTATGCCGAGGAGTGCATCGAGTGTGGCTTCTGCGAGGCTGAATGTGAGCAGGGGGCTATATTTCACGAGGACGACGTACCTGAAGAGTATGAGGACGACATCCAAAAAAACATTGATTTCTTCGATGTCGGGCCAGGCCAGGACATGGTCTACCAGGATCTAGTCTAGTCGGCATGTTGTTTTTGCGCACGTGCGCAGGTTTCGCAGCCTCTATGTGACATAGATGGGGCTGCTAAAGATCCACCCCCGGCGGCCAAAACGGTAGCTCCGGTAGACCTCGACTCGATACACACCCGGTTCAGCGGTGGTGTATTTGAGATGTTCTCCTCTGGCCCGCGCCACCGTCTGTCCATTGAGCAATAGACGGATGTCGGCGCTGCCAGGCGTCTGGACCTCAAAAATGGTCGCGCCCGCCCGCGCCAACTCATCCCCCATCAACACTTGTTTCGAGCCACTATGGGCGTGGAAACGGAAACCGGTGGTGGAGGCCGGTAGATCATAGCCCACCCAGGTATGGCCGGCCCGCAGCGCGTCGTAGATCAGTTGTTTGTCCTGTTCCAATTGACCAACGAGCGGGCGCTCGGTAACGACGTGAGTGTTGACACAACGGAAGAGATATTCGTAAGGAAACATCTGGCGGTGGAAAGGACCTAGCGAGTAGGTGTTGCCATGCGCATCGGCTCCGCCGATGGCAGCGACGCGCTTGCCCTGCGCCAGCAATTTGTCCCATTGACGCAGGGTGGCCCGGAATGGACCACGGATGCCCAGAGCCGGGAAGTAAGCATAGAACACCGCCGCCAGCTTGTTGCGCACGCGAGACTTGAACTCGGACATGTAATTCCATATTTCGATCCCCGTGTATCCTGTGACGTCCCAGTCTACCCAGGGGATAGGTTCCAGGCCAGATCTGACCTTACTGCCGTACTCGCAGGGATGGGCCAGGAAGCAAAAGCCGCCCTGCTGATTTACCCCGTCAATCAATCTTTGCGGGTCAGAAGCCAACGGACCCAACTCGGCTTCAACGTTGTAAGCCAGGAGATGGTTAGCCTGGGGCTGGCGGCGCACATCGTGAATTTCCTCACCTACCAGCAACAGGACGTAGTCATAGTAACCCTCGCACTTGTCTACCCACACATTATGATCAGTGATGACGACAAAATCAAGCCCCGCCTCAACCGCTGCCTGCACGACTTGTGCGTGGAGTGCTTTCCCATCAGAATAGGTGGTATGGACATGCAGGTTGCCGGTGTATTCGTAGATATTCATACTAACTTCTCCAGTATGGGTGAAAAGTCAGGTCGTAGCCGCGATTTCGCAATCGCGCAGGGTGCTTTACGTGGGAAAACAGACGCGATTTGGAAATCGCGGCTACAAAACGGGAATTGCTGCCGTCATAGCGACGGCGCTGGCCCCAGCCAGATCAGTCTCCGGCAAATCGCCGACGTGGGCGGCCTGACCGATAGAGTTCTCCAAAAGTCGAACGTCACTGCGTGCAGTTATATATTCAGTGGGAGAAATGTATCTTCTCAAAAAGTTGGGGCATTTGTAGGCCGGATTGGTAATCCGGCTGGTCGGAATACCATTCCGACCTACATTCCCCCGGATTATTGAGATGATACGAGAAATGTTAGGCGGACTAGCAGAAAGGCAAGTTAATTTAGCCCCTCCATCTCTGCCATTTTGGCGAAAAGGTTGAGAAACTCTTGATTGTCCTTGGTGCTTTTGAGAACTCGCAGCAGTTCTTTCATTGCTTGGGCAAGGCTATAGCCAGATGTATGTGAATCCAGGAAGCGTTGGCGCATCAGCCATATCTTTTGCAGCGTGTCATGGTCGATCATCAATTCTTCCTTGCGCGTGCCTGAGCGTTCAATGTCAAAGGCAGGGAAGATGCGCCGTTCTTGCAGTTTACGGCTCAGATGGAGTTCCATGTTTCCGGTGCCTTTGAACTCTTCGTAGATCATGTCGTCCATACGGCTGCCGGTATCAATCAAGCAGGTGGCTATAGTGGTGAGGCTGCCTCCTTCCTCAATGTTGCGGGCCGCGCCGAAAAAGCGTTTGGGCGGGTAGAGAGCCGCCGGGTCAAGCCCGCCGGAAAGAGTACGCCCGCTGGGTTGCACTACCAGGTTGTAAGCCCGCGAGAGACGAGTGATGCTATCCAGGAGAATGACGACGTCCCGCTTTCCCTCCACCAACCGCTTGGCCCGGGCCAGTGCAATCTCCGTCACCCGCGCGTGGCTCTTCACAGGCTCGTCAAAGGTTGAACTGATAACCTCGGCATCCACTGAGCGGTCCATATCAGTGACTTCTTCGGGGCGCTCACCAATGAGCAGGACCATCAGATGCACTTCTGGATGACTGACCGAGATACCATTGGCAATGTGCTTGAGCACAGTGGTCTTGCCGGCCTTGGGCGGTGATACGATCAGCCCGCGCTGCCCCTTCCCAATTGGCGCAACCATGCCCAACAATCGAGTTGTCAAGTTGCCCGGCGCAGCCTCCAGGATGAAACGCTCCTCGGGAAAGATCGGCGTCAGCGATTCGAAAGATGGCCGCTTCTTAGCCGCTTCTGGGTCCATCCCGTTCACTGCTTCCACTCGCAGGAGGCTAAAGTACTTTTCATTTTCCTTCGGCGGACGCACCTGCCCGACTACCATATCGCCGGTGCGCAGTCCAAAGCGACGGATCTGAGATTGCGAGACGTACACATCTTTGGGACCGGGCTTGTAGTGTTTACAACGCAGGTAGCCTTTGTTCTCATCCACGATTTCCAGCACGCCCCCATTGAACATGAGACCATCTCGCTCCGCTTTGGCTTGCAACAGCCGCAGGATCAGGTCTTCCTTTTTCATCCGGCTGCAACCCGAGATCTCCCATTCTTTAGCCAATTCACGTAGCTCTGCCAGTCTCCTGATCTCCAGGGTAGCCATATCTAATTCAGCCATAATGCTTACTCCTATCTGTCGTAGCGGGTTATGAACTTTTCCGCTTGCTCAACCAGATCCCGATTGCCAATGAAAAGCGGGGTGCGTTGGTGCAGGGTTTCCGGTTGTATATCAAGGATGTCGCGATATCCGTCCGAGGCATATCCGCCGGCTTGTTTGGCGACGAACGCCAGCGGGATAGCTTCGTAGAGCAAGCGCAACTTGCCGTGTGATCTCTTGACATCCGCAGGGTAGTAAAAGATTCCTCCCCGCAACAAGTTGCGATGGAAATCGGACACCAGGGAGCCAATGTAGCGGCTCGAAAGGGGTTCACGGGGAGATTCTTGATCCATTCCCTGCAACCAGCGAGTGAATCGCCTCACTCCGGTACTCCAGTTTCGCTCATATCCCTGGTTAACGCTGTAACACTTGGAATGGTCAGGAATACGAATGTTGTGGTGAGAGAGTAAAAACTCGCCCACACTGAGATCGAGCGTGAAACCGTGTACTCCCTGACCAGCCGTGTAAACCATCATTGTGCTAGAGCCATAGATCACGTAGCCTGCCGCTACCAGGTTGTGGCCTTTCTGGAGGCAATCCGCCAGTGTGCCCGCGCCTCCCTCGCTCATCCGATGATAAATACCAAAGATGGTGCCGATGCTGACATTGACATCAATGTTCGAGGAGCCATCAAGAGGATCGAAAACGAGTACATATTTACCAACTTTATACCCTTCAGGGATGGGAATAACATCTTCCACTTCCTCCGAGACCATCACTGCCAACCTGCCGGTGTAGCTGTTCATACGAACCATTGCTTCGTTGGCGAACAAGTCCAACTTCATCTGATTCTCGCCCTGGACGTTCACCTTACCGGCCAGTCCCAAAATTTCCACCAGGCCCGCGCGGGTGGTCTCACGGGCGATAATTTTTGCTGCCAGGGCAATGTCGTACAGCAGATCGGATAGTACGCCTGTTGCCTCTGGATGCGTCCGTTGCTGTTCAATGATGTGCCGTCCAATAGTGACAATTTTCCCAGGCATAGCTATTTTACTCCTTCAGAGTATGAACATCTGAACGTAATAATAACCAATCACCGCTGCCCACAGGACGCTATCCACCCGATCCAATGCTCCACCGTGACCGGGGATAATGGTGCCGCTATCTTTGGCGCCGACCTGGCGTTTGACCATTGAGACAGCCAGGTCGCCTAAAGGGGCAAAGATGGCTATCAACACTCCCAACACCAGGCCATGCAAGCCGGTGACGGCAATCACCGTTCCAGCCTGGGCGTGCCAGAGAGAGGCCAGCAATGCGGTCAGCAAGCCACCAACGACCACGCCAGCCAGGTATCCTTCCCACGTCTTGCCGGGGCTTAACGTGGGGGCCAACTTGTGCCGCCCCCACGCTCGCCCAAAAAAGTAAGCGCCGGTATCGGCGAGCAGGATAGCCGGTATAGCGGTCAAAGTCCACCAAAGACCGTCAGGGCGCAAGCCCCGCAGCCCAATGATACAGGCTCCACAGAGACCCAGGTACAACCCTCCTATGACGGTCAACGCCCAATCGGTTACGGGAGACTCGTGGCGATGAAACAATTGCCAGGAGAGAGAGCCTAGCAGGAGCAGCGTGAGGCCGGGTTGCAGCAGTTCTAGTCCCAACGCCGGGAACTGGGCCTTCAGGTAAGCATCTGCCAGGGAAAGCCACACCAGTCCAAGTCCAAAGATGGGGACAGGGTGAAAGCCACCACGAGCCATCAGTTGACAGAACTCGATCTCGGCCAGCGTCAGAAGCAACGTAACCAAAATCAGGAAAGGTAGCGCGCCCAGATAGATGCACGTAAAGACAACCGGGAGCAGAACAGCAGCAGAGAGAAAACGTGTGCGTAGCATAAGGCAAAAAGTGTCCAGTTCAGCGGTACGGGAGGTCACCAGTGACACATATCGGACGTGGGGCGCTATTATTACTCAGTCGCCAAGCCAAAACGACGATTCCGCTCATTGTAAACTTTCAGGGCCTTGTAGAGTTCGCCCTTATCGAAATCAGGCCACAGGGTAGAGGTCGTATAAATCTCTGAGTACGCAGCCTGCCAGATGAGAAAGTTACTGAGCCGCATCTCACCACTGGTACGGATGATCAAGTCAGGATCGGGGCAATTTGCCGTATAGAGATAACTACTGACGAGTGATTCGTCTATTTGTTCGACCGGCACGCCATCGGTGACGATGCGGCGTATCGCGTCTACCAACTCGGCCCGCCCGCCATAATCAAAAGCTATGTTGAGAATCAATCGCTGATTGTTCTTGGTCAAATCAATAGCGTCCAGTATCTTTTGCCGGAACTTGAGAGAAAGGTGCTCCAACCGGCCAATGTGACGTACTTGAACGCCCTCTTTGTGCAACTCTAACAACTCGCGGTCAACCACGCGTTCAAAAATAGATAACAGACCCTGAACCTCACTTTCCGAGCGGCCCCAATTTTCGGTCGAGAAGGCATAGAGGGTCAGGACTTGAACACCAAGCTCGACCGCTGCTCTCAACACTTGCCGCAGGTTCTCCGTCCCAGCACGATGCCCAGCCAGCCGAGGTAGACCTCGCGCCTTAGCCCAGCGGCCGTTTCCATCCATGATGATGGCGACATGGTGAGGTATGCGTTTCAAGGGTAGATATTGTTCGTGGCCCTGTAATCGAGAGGACATTATCGTAGGCTGTCTGGGGTATCCCAAGCGAAACGCGAGAGGTTATTCTGCCAAGATTTCCCGCTGTTTGCGGGAATTGATTTCGTCCACCTGATCGGTGTAGCGATTGGTGAGGTTTTGGAGATCGTCTTTGCCACGATAGAAATCGTCTTCGGGAATGAGCTTTTCTTTCTCGAATTCGCGCAGGTCATCCATCGTCTCGCGGCGAATGTTGCGTAGCGATACTTTTCCTTCCTCGACGCGGTGACGCACCAGCTTTGCCAACTCTCGCCGCCGTTCTTCAGTCAGGCGTGGAATGGGGAGGCGGATGATCCTACCATCATTGGAGGGTGTGAGTCCCAATTCTGACTTGAGGATAGCCCGCTCAATATCCACCAACGATCCTGGATCGTAGGGGCGGATGGTAAGCAATTGCGGTTCTGGCGCAGATATAACGGCCAACTGGTTGAGAGGGGTCAGCGTGCCGTAATACTCCACCATTACCCGTTCCACCAACGCCGGAGAAGCCCGGCCAGCGCGAATTGCACGCAGGTCACTCTCCAGTGCCTCTATGGCTTTGCGCATACTGTTTTCTGCTTCGCGGAGCAAGTCTTTTATCATAGTCACTGAGAGATCAGCGTCCCAATCTCTTCCCTTTGCACGGCCTTCTCCAAGCTATGAGGCTGCCACAGATTGAGCACTATGATGGGCAAGTCATTCTCCATACACAATGAGATGGCCGTGGCGTCCATCACGCCCAACCGCAATTCGAGTGCCTTCATGTACGTCAGATGATCAAATCGCTTGGCATCGGGGTTCTCGCGCGGGTCCTCGGTATAGACACCGTCTACCTTTGTGGCTTTGACCAACAAATCGGCGTCAACCTCCATCGCCCTGAGGGCGGCTGCCGTATCGGTGGTAAAGTAAGGGTTGCCCGTGCCGCCGCCGATGATGACCACCCGCCCCTTTTCCAAATGACGAATCGCCCTCAAACGAATATATGGCTCAGCAATGGCCCGCATTTCTATAGAAGTCTGCACACGGGGAGTGATTCCCAGTCGTTCCAGCGCATCGGCCAGGGCCAGGGCGTTCATCACCGTTGCCAGCATCCCCATGTGATCCGCCGTAGCGCGATCCATCCCGTGTATGAGACCGTCTCGTCCGCGCCAGATATTGCCCGCCCCCATGACGATAGCAATCTCCACTTCCAGATCGCGCACGGCCAAAATTTTGGCGGCGATCTCCTCCGCCATGTGAGGGCTGATGCCAAAGCC
>QMOE01000065.1 GCA_003648125.1 Chloroflexota bacterium | reverse complement strand
GTGCCCGACGACGCCACGCCGGATACTCCCTGGCGGCTGACCCGCGTCTCGCGCTACGCTGGCTTTAACCCCATCCCGCAACGCCGGGCCAATCTCGCAGAGCCGACGCCGATTGACTATGAAGCGATCCCCCGCCCTGAGCGCGCCGAGCCGGATTCTGATATTTACGCTATGCGGGTGGATCGCGTCATCTCCGTCGCGCCCCTGAGCCTGAACCTGACATCGCGGGCCGACTTTGGGGAGATAGAAGCGCTGTTGCAACGTGAGACGTATGGATTCTGAATCTACCCTCGCTCTCTCTGTGGTGCTGCCGGTCTACAACGAGGCCGGCGCCCTGCCCGGCCTGATCCCCGAACTGACGGCCGCGCTCCGGCGACTGGGCCGCAGCTACGAGATCATCGCCGTGGACGACGGCAGCTCCGATGACAGCGTCGCCGTCCTCCGCCGCTTGCAGGAGCAAGAGCCTCACTTGCGCATCGTCCAGTTCCGCCGCAACTTTGGTCAGACCGCCGCTTTCTCCGCCGGTTTTGACTATGCCCGAGGCGACATCATCATCACGCTAGATGCCGACGGGCAGAACGACCCGGCCGATATTTCCCGCCTGTTAGAGGTGATGGAGGAGGGAGACTATGACCTGGTCAACGGCTGGCGGCAGAACCGCGAGGAACCCTTCCTGACCCGCAAGCTGCCCTCGATGATCGCCAACTGGCTTATCGCCGGCGCCAGCGACATTCGCCTGCACGACCGTGGCTGCTCGCTCAAAGCGCTGCGCCGCGACCTGGCCGAGCAGATACACCTCTACGGCGAGTTGCACCGCTTTATCCCAGAGATCGCCAGCCTGGCCGGGGCGCGTGTGGCCGAGTCGCCGGTCAACGACCGCCCGCGCGAGGCCGGCGTCTCCAAGTACGGCGCGCTCTCCCGCACTCCTCGCGTCATCCTCGACCTGTTCACCGTCTCTTTCCTGCTCAGCTACTCTAACCGCCCGATGCAACTCTTTGGCGGCGTGGGACTGTTGAGCAGCGTGCTGGGGGGGCTGATTCTTGTCTACCTGGCCGGTACGAAAATCATCAGAGGGCTGCTCTACGGCGCGCAGGCGTACCGCGATTTTCGCATCGGCGACAACCCGTGGACGATGCTGGCCGTGCTGTTGACGTTGTTGGGCGTCCAGTTCTTGATGATGGGGCTGCTGGGCGAGATCCTCACCCGCACCTACCACGAAGCGCGGGGAAAACCGATCTATGTCGTTCGCCGGGTGCTAGACGCGCCGCAGGAGCAAGCGTGAACCGCCTCCTGGCTACCGGGAATCGCGATAGCCAAAAGTGGATCCTGCCGCTGACGGCTATTCTACTGCTGACCTTTGCCCTGCGAGTATTTTGGCTGGATCGCCACCCTCTGTGGTGGGACGAGGGCCTCAACGTCTACTTTGCTCACCAAACCCCGGCCGCCTTGCTAGAAGAGACGCGCATCACCCACGACGCCAACCCGCTGGTCTACCGCCTCGCTATGGGCGGATGGAAAGAGTTGATCGGTAGCTCCGCCTTTACCCTGCGCCTCTTTTCGGTGTTCCTGGGAACGAGCGCCGTCGCCCTCACCTGGGCAATTGGGCGCTGGCTGACGAGCAGGCAAACCGCTCTTCTGGCTGCATTGTTCGTCGCCCTCTCCCCTATGCAGGTCCACTACAGCCGCGAAACCAAGGGGTACGCCTTTGCCCTGGTCTGCGCCTTGCTTTCCACCTATGCCTGGGGGCGGAAATTGGGATATTCTCAATATCCTGGGGTAGGGGCAGGACTTGCTCCTGCCCATCTTGCTTCTGCCCATAAGGGCGACCGCAAGGGTTCGCCCCTACTCAACCGGCGGCGCTTGACTAATTTGCATTGGTGGGCGGTCTACGTGCTGAGTACGACCGCCGCCCTGGGCGCACACTACTACCTGGGACTGCTCGTTCTGTGGCAGGGGCTTTGGGTGCTGGGCTGCGCCGGACTGGCCCTGGCTCGCAAGAGCGCGCCGCGCCGCGAGATACTCACCCGCCTGGGACTGTGGCTGCTGGCGATGGGGATAGTCGCGCTGCTCCTGACCCCGTGGCTGTTGGCCGTGCTCGATACCACAGTCGAGATGGTGACAGGTGTATCGGTGGGTGACTCGCTTCCCGTGTGGGGCTATCTAGGCCAGGTGGGGCGCGTGTTTGGCGCGGGGCCGGGCGAAACGGAGCCGCTCGCCTCAATAGCCGCTGGTGGGCTGGCGGCGCTGAGCGCGATTGGCTTATTCGGCGTGCGGCAGGGAGGAAAAGCGGAGGATCGCCGGCATCTTGCCGGCACCTGGCGACCAGGATGGTCGCGTCCCTTCTTTTTGCTCACCTGGGTCGCCGTGCCGCTGGCGGCAGCATACTGGATACAGGCGGCCTATTCCTTTTTCTCCCCTCGCTTTTTGCTGTATCTAGTTCCCGCCTGTTATCTTTTGGCCGCCGAGGGAGTAGGGCAAATTGGCAATTTGCCGCGCCGCTTGTCGGCGGCCGCGTCTGTAGCCCTGGCTGTCGGCATAGCTGGCCTGTGGAGCCTGTGCCTGGCGCGCGTATACATCCGGCCCTACATTGCGCCCGGCGTCGGACGGCTGGACGAGGCTGAGGAACCACGCCCGGCCATAGCCCGTATCCGCGCCGCAGCCCTGCCAGGCGACGCCCTGTTATACGGCTACATCTGGCAGGCCGGCTACCTATACGCCTATTATCCCCAAAATGAGTTGGCATTGTACCGCACCTACTACACCCCGCAGACCGTGGCCCAGGAGCTAGAGTCCATCTTTGCCGTTCATCCGCGCCTGTGGATACTCGATTACCGCATCGCCGCCGAGGACCCGCACAACCTGCCCGCCTCCTGGCTGGAGGCTGAGGCGTACAAAGTGGAGAGCGATTGGTACAATCGCCATCACCTGGCCCTCTACCTGGCTCCGGATTTCCAGACGCCAGGCGTTGGCCCAGAGGAAGGACTGGCCTCCTTTGATGGGCGCATCGAGTTGCGCTACCCGCTGGTCAATGCGCGGCTTGGTCCTGGCGATATATTGGCCCTGCCATTGCACTGGCGGGCGCTGGACGCGCTCAATGAGAATGAGGATTACGCCGTCTTTGTCCACCTGGGATTGCCCGGCGCTCAACCGCTGGCCCAGAGCGATGGCCCGCCGCAGAACGGGCTGTCCCCCACCGGCGCGTGGGCAGCCGGTCAGCAAACGCTAGACCGGCGGACGTTATCGCTGCCGGACACCATCCCGCCGGGCCGTTATGCGCTCACGGTGGGGCTGTACCGCCCCGCAGACGGCAGCCGCCTGCCGGTCGGCGATGGAGACAGTTTGCTCCTGGGCTATGTGGAGGTGGAGCGGTGATGGCCCAACTGCGCCGCTTTGGCGGCTGGTTGCTGCTCCCCGTCGCCGCTCTGACCGCCGTGCAGCCTCTTTTGGGCGGAGCGCTGCCCTGGAGCGCCGACGGCCTGCTGCACTTTCACCGCCTGGCGCAGCTCCACCGCTCATTGCAGCACGGCATCCTCTTTCCTCGCTGGGCGCCGGATATGGGGTTCGGTTTCGGCTTTCCCCTGTTCAACTATTACGCCCCCTTGAGCTATTACCTGGCCGAGCCGTTCCACATGGCCGGCTTGAGCGTCCAGAATGCGCTCATCGCCGCTTTCGTCCTGGCGACTCTTGCCGCCGGCGCCGGCGCTTACCTGTGCGCCCGCGATCTCTTTGGCCCGCTGGCCGGGATCGTCGCCGCGCTCGCCTTTATCTACGCTCCTTACAACTTGTACAACGTCATCCATCGCGGCGCGCTGGCCGAGGCCTGGGGACTTGCCTGGCTGCCCTTTATCTTTTGGGCTTTGAGACGGTTGGCCCTGCGCGGCCGTCGCGCTGACCTGATCCTGAGCGCCCTTTTTTACGCCGCCCTGCTTCTCACCCACAACATTTTGGCACTGATCTCCACTCCGCTGCTTATCCTCTATGCCGTCTTCTTGTGGAAACTGCACGGCCAGGGCCGCCGTTGCGCCCTCCTCCTGGGCGGCGCGTTGCTGCTGGGGCTGGGCCTGACCGCCTTCTTCTGGCTGCCCGCTCTCCTGGAACAGGGATACGCCCAGATTCACCAACTCTATGCCCCCGCCGACCTGGACTATCACAACAATTTTACCAGCCTGGGACAACTGCTCGCCGCGCCCCAGCCGGTTGACCCCGCGCTGATCAACCCCATCATCCCGCTCAGTTTCGGCTGGCCCCAGTTGACCCTGGCGCTGCTTGCCCTTATCCTCCTGCGCCGTTTTCCGAGCCGGGAAGCTCGCTCCCTTCTCGTCCTCCTCGGCCTGGGACTGCTCATTCTCACGCTGATGATGCTGCCTCTCTCCATCGCCGTGTGGGATAACGCGCCCTTGCTCCGTTTCGTCCAGTTCCCCTGGCGCTTACTGGGGCCGGCCGGCCTGTTTCTGGCTATCCTGGCTGGTGCGGGAGCCGCCCGGCTGCCCGGCCCTGATTGGCTGCGGCTGCCCCTCGTTCTGGCTATCGTCGTCATCTTTGCCTTTACCTGGCTGTTTCCCCACTTTTACCCGCCGCAGCCGGCCCCAACCCCGCTCACCCTCATCGCTTTCGAGCGCGATACCGGCGCGCTGGGCACCACCTCGGCCGGTGACTATTTGCCCATCTGGGTGGAGCGACTGCCCCCGGCTGAGAGCCTCCTCCCGGCCTACGAGGGGGCCGCGCCGGATTTTATCATCCCGCGTTTGGACAGCGACTCCCTGCCCGCCGGCGCTCACATTGTAGAGGCACGCTACGGCCTGACCACAGCCGACCTGACGCTCGACGCGCCGGCCGCCTTTACCGCTGTCTTTAACTGGTACTTTTTTCCCGGCTGGCAGGCCCGGCTGGATGGGCGTCCGCTCGAACTGCATCCGGTAGGAGAGCACGGCCTCATCGGCGCCGATCTGCCCGCTGGTCGCCATCACCTGACCGTGCGCTTCGGCAACACTCCGCTGCGCCGCTGGGCAACCGGCATTTCTCTTCTTGCCGTTCTGAGTCTGGCGATCTACTCCCTACTCCCTATTCCCTACTCCCCAATTTCCAAATCACCAATCACCAATTTCCCAATCCTCCCCGCCATTCTTGTTGCGCTGCTCCTCTTTGCTCTCAAAACCATCTACCTGGATCACAACGATTCCGTCTTTCGCCATTCCCGCTTCGACGGCCAGACCGTCGCCAACGTTCAGACGCCGTTGCAGATCAATTTTGATGACCAACTGATCCTGATGGGCTACGACCTCCTCCCTGAAGGCAGTGTCCGCGCCGACGGGTTGCTCGACCTGGCCCTCTACTGGCGGGCGCTGCGTCCGTTGGATACCGATTACAGCATCGCCGTCCACCTGATTGACGACCAGGGCCGTCTCTACGGCCAGAAGGATAGCCAGCATCCGGCCGGCTACCCCGCCTCCCGCTGGCAGACGGGCGTCTATGGCCGCGATTTGCACCGCCTGGCCGTCTGGCCCGGCACGCCGCCCGGCGCGTACACCATCCAGGTCGGCGTCTACGACGTGACAACCGGTCGCAGCCTGGACGTGCGGAACGAGGCTGGCGCTCCGGTCGGTACAACCTACGATCTAGCCTCCGTGCGGGTTACCCGCCCCTCCCGCCCGCCCGCCCCCGCCGCTTTTGAGATTGCCTGTCCGTTGCGGGCCGACCTGGGCGGCGGCTTGACTTTGCTCGGCTTTGACCCGCCGCCGGACGAGATCAACGCCGGCGATCAACTCCCACTTACCCTCTACTGGCAGGCGATCGCCGCCCCGGCCGGCGACTATAGCGCGCGCCTCTCCCTCGTCGCTTCCGATGGCGCGCTGCTGGCCTCGGAGCGCGCCGTCCCCGGCCGGGCGGATTACCCCACCTCTGCCTGGCTCGCCGGGGACGTGGTGCGGGACGGGCGCAGCTTTCTTGTCCCAGCCGCCACCCCCTCCGGCAATTACACACTACGCCTCGACCTTCTGGACGCGACCGGCGAGCCGCTGGGGCCATCCGCCGACCTGTTGCGCGTGACCGTTAGCGCGCCGCAGCGCAGTTTCGCCCTGCCGGCGGCGCAGCACCCCATCTCGGCCACACTGAGCGGCCAGGCGACGCTTCTGGGTTACGATCTCTCCCGCGTCGCAATCGCGCCCGGCCAATCACTTACCCTTACCCTCTACTGGCGGGCCGAGGCCACCGCGCGGACGAGCTACGTCGCCTTCGCCCACCTGCTTGATGGGGCCGAGCGCATCCACGCCCAGAGCGACCGCGTGCCCGCCGCCGGCGCCCGTCCCACCACCGGCTGGCTGCCGGGGGAGATCATCAGCGACGCCTTTGTGCTGACCACAACCCTGGACGTCCCGCCGGGCGAGTACGTCCTGGAAGTGGGGATGTACGATCCCGCCAGCGGCGAGCGGCTTTGCCTGCCCGATGGCGGCGACCGCATCCTATTACCCACACCGATACAGATACAATGACTAAATCTCAACCCTCAAACCCCAAATCTTCAATATGGTCATTGGACATTGGACATTGGTCATTGATCATTATCTTGCTATGCGCTGTCGCCGTTGCTCCCCTCCTGCGCGCCGATTCCCCCTGCACTCACGACGGTGGCCTGCACTATTATCGCGTCGTCGCCATGCGCCACGCTTTGCAGGATGGATCGCTCTTTACTCGTTACCTCCCCGACATGGCTTTTGGCTACGGCTATCCCTTTTTCAACTACCGCGCCCCCTTGTCCTACTATCTGGCTCTGTTGCTCTACCTGACTGGCCTGTCGCTGCCGGCGGCTCTCAATGCAGTTTACGTTCTGAGTATCGCCGGCTCTGCCCTTGCCGCCTACCTGCTGGCCCGCGATCTGTTCGGTCACCGCGCCGGGCTGATCGCCGCTATCGCCTATGCCTACGTTCCTTACCAATTCCTCGATGCTCTCCTGCGCGCCAACATGCCCGAGTCGGTCGCGTTGCCGCTAATGCCGCTCGTCCTGTGGGCCTTTCGCCGCCTGGCTCTCACCGGCCAAAAACGATGGTTTCTCGCTGGCATAGCCTCCCTGTCTGCTCTGCTTCTGACCCACAATATCTCTAGCCTGCTCTTTGCCCCGGTTCTTTTTGCCTACCTGGCCGTGCTGTGGCTGGTCTACCGGCGAGATTTTCATTGGATGACCGTTGGCATCGCGCTCGCGCTGGCTTTTGGTCTGACCGCCTTTTTCTGGGGGCCGGCACTGCTGGAGCAGGATTACGTTCAACTCCACATGTCCCGCACCACCCGCAACAACGACTTTCACTATAACTTTGTCACCCTGGCCGAGATATTCGCCCCGCCCGCGCCGGTGGATACCTCGCTGATGAACCCGCCGATGCGCATCCACTTGGGGTTGGCGCAGGCAGCGCTGGCGGCAGCGGGGCTGATCGCGGGAATCTTGAAATCCAAAATCCAAAATCCAAAATCCCAAGAATGGCGGGCCAATCTGATTTTCTTTGCTGCCTCTGCCGGTTTCCTGATATTTATGAGCACCCGCGCATCCCTCTGGCTCTGGGAGCGCGTGCCGCTCTTGCCCTTTGTCCAATTTCCCTGGCGACTCGTGGGCCGCGCCGCTCTGCCGGTCGCCCTCCTCGCCTCCGTTCCCTTTGCCACCCCCGAACTCGCAAATTCGCAAACTCGCAAACCTGCCTCTTACCTCTTACCTCTTGCCTCCTGCCTCCTGCCTCTTGCCTCCTGCTTTCTTATCCTGGCCGCTTTCCCCGCCACCTATCCCCCCCACGGCTACTGTCCCAACGCTCCGTATCCCGCCATTGATGATCTCTTTGCCTACGAGCACAGTTCCAAACTGGTGGGGGTAGACCCGGAAGGCTCTTACTTTCCAGTGTGGGTCGAGGAGCGGCCTGAGGGGTCGCCGTTGGAGACGCAATACGGGGCTGCCGGGCCGGTCGCTCGCTTCGACGAGACCGCCTTGCCCGACGGGGGTTTCGTCGTCGAGAGCGATTACGGCATCAACCAGGCTCGCCTCGTCGTCGAGTCGCCCGTTCCCTTCCGCGCCCGCTACCTGGCTTTCTACTTTCCTGGCTGGCGCGTCACCGTGGATGGTGAATCCGTCCCCGTCGCCCCCACCGATCCCGGCGGTCTGATTGCCTTTGACTTGCCCGCTGGCCGCCACACCGTCACCGTTCGTTTTGGCGAAACCTATCTGCGTCTGACCGCCGATGCCATCTCGCTCTTTAGCCTTGCCGTCATTCTCGCCTTTGCCCTCCGCTATCCACACCACGCGCCACGCGTCACGCGCCCTGTTTCACATTTTACGTTTCACGCTTCGCGTTTTATGTTTTACGTTCTCGCTGCCATTATTCTGCTGGCGGCTAAACTCGCCATCGTGGATCGCGCAGACACCATCTTCCGCCGTCCTGTGCTCCAGCCCGATGGCTCTTTGCCCGGCGTCGAGCGCCCGCTGAACCGATCCTACGCCGACAACCTGACCCTGATCGGCTATGACCAAAATCAGGCCGAGATGCCAGCCGACGGGACGCTGCGCCTCGATCTCTATTGGACCGCAGTCACCCGGCCCACTGCTCGCTACCAGACCGTCATTCACTTGGTGGGGTCAGATGGGCTGCGCTGGAGCCAGCCCGATTCCTTCCGCCCGCGTGATTACGCCGATCATCCGCCCACCACCACCTGGGACCCAGGCCGCTACGCGCTCGACAGCCACGAGGTGGAACCGCTGCCCGGTACGCCGCCCGGCG
>QMOE01000690.1 GCA_003648125.1 Chloroflexota bacterium | reverse complement strand
GGAAAACAGACGCGATTTGGAAATCGCGGCTACAAAACTGGAATTACTGTTGGATATTCCACTCATCGGTGGCCTCGTTGTAGGCCAGAGTGAAGCGGCGGCCGTCAGCGGTGCGGACGCGGAAGGTCTGGCCGACCGGCGCGCGCCATTGCCGCTCAACCTCTTCCACCGCCAGGCTTTCACCTTTCCAAAGGAAAGCGCGCGGGCGCTCCGGGTAGCGGTAGCCGGCGTAACACTCGACCGTGGTGCGCATCATGGTCACAACTTGAGCGAGCGGATGTATTCGGTCAACCCGTCTCGCATGTCGTCGCGCCGCAGGGCTACTTCAATGCAGGCCTTTAGTTGGCGCAGCGGGTCTCCAGCGGCCATCCACTTGCCCTTGACGGGCTGCACGATGACGGTCGAACGGGCAGCCAGCCGGTCCACCGCGTCGGCCAGCCACAGCTCACCGCCTTTTCCTGTCTCCAGGGTCTCCAAGACGTCGAATAATTCCGACGTGAACACAAAGTGGCCGATCTGTACCCAATTGGAGGGGGCGGTGCCAGGCGCGGGTTTCTCGACGATGTGCTGCATCACGTTGTCGCTGCCGGGTTGCAGTTCGATGCAGCCATAGAGGTGAGTCTCCTCATCAGGCACGCTCTGCGTGGCGAGGACGGCTGCGGGTTGGTGCTCGTTGAATGAAGCGAGCATTTGCTGCGGCGCTGGCACGTCAGCGATGATGATGTCGTCGCCAAACATGTAGTAGAACGGCTCACCGGGGGTCAGCCAGGAGCGAGCGGCCAGGGCGGGTGCAGCGTTGCCGTAGGGCAGGTGCTCCGGCTGGCGGACGAGGATGATTTCGGCCAGTTGGGAAAGTCGCCGCATCTCTGCCAGTAGCTTGTGTTTGCCCGCTTTCTCCAGATGTCGTTCCAGATTGAGGGCGGGCGCAAAGTGATGTTGGATGATTTCGCTGCCCCCACGCACGACGATGATGATTTCGGTGATGCCGGCCGCCACCAGCCCCTCCACGTGGTACTGGATCAGGGGCACTCCGGCGATAGGAAACATCTCTTTGGGAACCGCTTTGGATGCCGGCAGGAAGCGGGTGCCGTATCCGGCGATGGTGATGATGCCCTTCATTTTTGCTCCTTTCGTGCTCACAGCGATGGTCTTTGCTTATGCCACTCCGTCGCTTGCTCGTAGGCGTGGGCCAGGCGCAGAATTTGTTCCTCGCCGAGCGGCGGCCCCATCACTTGCATCCCGATGGGCAGGCCATCCCCGTCAAAGCCGCAGGGCAGGCTCAGTCCGCAGATGCCCGCCAGGTTCACCGCGAGGGTGAAAACATCGGCCAGGTACATTTGCAGCGGATCGTCGCTCTTCTCGCCGATGCGGAAAGCGGTGGTGGGAGTGGTGGGAGCGACGACGACGTCTACCTGCTCGAAGGCTGAGTCAAAGTCAGCCTTGATGAGGGTGCGCGCCTTTTGCGCCTTGAGGTAGTAAGCGTCATAGTAGCCCGCGCTGAGGGCATAGGTGCCCAGCATGATGCGCCGTTTGACCTCCGGCCCGAACCCCTGCCCGCGAGTGGATTTGTAAGTCTCGGCCAGCCCGCCGCCATCTACCCGCATACCGTAGCGCACAGAGTCGTAGCGGGCCAGGTTGGTGCTGGCCTCGGCCGGCGCGATGAGGTAATAGACCGGCAGCGCATAGTCGGTGTGGGGCAAGGTGATTTCTTGCACCTCGGCCCCCAAGTCGGCCAGCGTGTCCACCGCCGCGCGTACCGCTGCTTCTACCTCCGGCTGCATCCCGGCGATAAAGTATTCCCGCGGCACGCCGACCCGCACGCCTCGCACATCGCCGCTCAGGGCAGCGGTGTAGTCGGGAACCGGCACGTCCAGCGAGGTAGAGTCGCGGGGATCGTGGCCGGCGATGGCTCCCAGTAAAATTGCCGCGTCGCTGACGTCCTTGGTCAGCACGCCGATCTGGTCCAGCGAGGAGGCAAAGGCGATCAGGCCGTAGCGGCTGACCCGGCCATAGGTGGGCTTGAGGCCGACGACGGAGCACAGGGCGGCCGGCTGGCGCACGCTGCCGCCGGTATCACTGCCCAGCGCGCCCAGACATTCATCGGCGGCGACGGCCGCCGCGCTCCCGCCGCTGCTTCCGCCCGGCACGCGGGATACGTCCCAGGGATTGCGGGTAGTAAAGAAGGCCGAGTTCTCTGTAGAAGAACCCATGGCGAATTCGTCGGTGTTGGTCTTGCCCAGGAGAATCGCGCCGGCAGCTTTGAGGCGGGCCACGACGGTAGCGTCGTAGGGGGGGGCGAAATCTTCCAGGATGCGGGAGCCGGCTGTGGTGGTGACGCCCTGCGTGCAAAGCACGTCTTTGATGGCGATGGGGATGCCTCGTAGGGCATCCGCAAGGGATGCCCCTACGTTGTGGGTATCCGCAAGGGATGCCCTTGCGTTGTGGGTATCCGCAAGGGATGCCCCTACGTTGTGGGTATCCGCAAGGGATGCCCTTGCGTTGTGGGTATCCG
>QMOE01000689.1 GCA_003648125.1 Chloroflexota bacterium | reverse complement strand
CTAACCGGTTGCCTTTCTCGCGCAGGATGCTCGTAAAGTCGTACTGGCCCATATTCACGATGGTGAGACCGCTGGTGGCGGCCTCCTCTCGTTCCATTGGCCAACACAGGAGCATGGGTTCCTCACCGCGCTTCTTGAGCACCCACCCTTGGGTCAGTCCTGCGCCGTTGGTCATATAGTACATCGCCGGGTTGCCGTGTACGGCGCCGGCGACGAGGGCCGCGTCCAGCCCCCGCTCTTCCATCAAGCGATCCATGTCTTGTTTCACAGAGTCCTCCTTGCATGTTCAAGAGTTCCTGACGAGCGCTCCTAGTTGGAGGCGGCCACGCTGACTTTGCCGGTTTCCTCGTCTACCGAGATACTCACAATCTCTACCAAGTCAACCGGGTTCCCCTCTGCGTCAGTGACGGTGTAGCTCGCATCATACGTCGCACGATAGAAAGGTCTCCCCTCAAATTCGGCGTGATAGAAGGTAGGCTCGCTATCCACAAACTGGGGAAATGCGTCCTCAATAACATCCTGTGCAATCTGCCGGGCCTCCGCCTCCGTCACCGGGCCTTCGCCGACAGGGGTCTCCTTCGCCACCGCACCCCCAGAGAGCATCTTCATACCGATCACCCCCACCACAACGACTACTACCAATAGCGCCGCCACGCCTCCTACTGCCCAGATCCAGCGCCGGCGAGCCTTTGGCAGGGATACAGGTGGGGCAGCGACGACCGGAGATGGCGCAGGTGCAGGCATCACGAGAGGCGCGGCGCACCGGGCACAGAAGCGCACTCCGGGCCGGTTCTGCGCACCGCACCTCGGGCAGACCTGACCCGCTGCGACGAGCGGCACGGCGGCAGTGGGTGCTGCCACCGAAGGTGGAGCAGCAGGGAAGGCAGGAGCCATCGCAGGCCCAACCTGCACGCCGAGCACCACCGCGCCTCCCAACTGCACCACGTCGCCCGACCGCAGCCAGGTGGAACCGGTGACGCGCTGGCCGTTGACCAGGGTGCCGGATGTCGAGCCGAGGTCTTCGATCCACACGCCCTCAGGTTGCACCACGACGCGGGCGTGGCTGCGCGAGACGGAACCCTCGTACAACAAGACGTCGTTACCCGGGTCACGACCGACAGTATTGACGCCATCGCGCAGGGTAAACATCTGGCCCGCCTGGGGGCCGCGCTGGATTACCAGGCTCACCGTGGGAGAAGCCTGACGGGGGGCGGCTCTGCCTGGTGCAGCGGCCCCGGTCAAAGGGGCTGCACACTGTCTGCAAAACTGTGCGCCAGGCCGATTCTCTACTCCACAATTTGGGCATCTCATCGTTCGATCCCTCCTCTAGAACTCGATTACAGGCCTCAGATATGGCGGCACACCGTAGAAGACCGCTGCGTGGAGCGCTTTCCGCTCCTCGTCACTACCGATGCTTCCCAAGAAATCGTGCTTGGCGTTAAAGTAGGCCATCAAGGGTTCCTCGCCATCTAGCACGCGCTGCATATAGAGGGAATTGAACAAGGGGTTGTTGCACGTGGTTGTCCACACCAGCTTGGTGTTCCCCTCAAAGCTGCCATAGCGAGCGCAGGAATAGGTCATCGTGGTAAAGCCCACGAACGCCTGAGCCCTGTTTCTCAGAAATCGTAAGGCAAGAGAATTACTGGAATTCTGATTGCCGTCCAGATAAGCGCCGTAGCAAGCATCGCTGAGGACGATGCCCACCTCGTCGTCCGTCGAGGCCTCGTTTACTGTGAGAGCGGTGGTGAGTTCGTGTCTTGCGGGACCACTGGGCGTGGGGGTGGGACGCAGCTTGTTGGGGTCCTCTCCCCACCAGGTCGAAGTGTCCCGGTTTGAGCCGTGAAGGATAAAATACAAAAGCTGCACCTCAAGGTCATCGGAGTTTACGTCATTGTGATCGTCGGGAGCGCTCCAGCCGGGGGAGGCACCGATCATGTTCGCTATGGATTGCGCTTCGCCCTCGCGGTTGCGGTGACCCAGGGTGTAGGCTCCACCCAAATCTAACCGGGGATCCCGCCTCAGTTGACCCAGGATGAGCGCCAGATCCTTCCCATCTGGCAACCGGGCCAGGGGTACGTCGGGCACGATGTCACCGTCAAAGTCGGCGTACACGTCGTCTGTGTAGACGGTATCTCTGTCGTCGCAGTCCTCCGCCTTGGTCCCCGCATTCTTGCAGCTTTCGAACACGGGGTTGTCTACCACGGCGAAGGGTATCACACCCGGCCCGCCGACGATGAGGATAGCGCCGACGTCGCCGTATTTGTCGCCAGTGAACTTTTCGATCTCACTGTCCACCTGCTGCCAGGTAGGGGCGGCCCCCAAATAACTTAGATTGAGCACCTCGATCTCGTCCAGCAGGCGGCTCTCCAGCACTGGCAGGATCTGGTCGTTCCACGTACCGCTTCCCACGCGGCCCTCCAGGTTGTCCACGTGGGTGACGACCAGGTAGAGCGGCATGCCGGGAGTGGTAGTAGGGGTGCGAGGTGTAGCCGTTGGTGTACGGGTAGGCGTACCGGT
>QMOE01000688.1 GCA_003648125.1 Chloroflexota bacterium | reverse complement strand
TTAACACTCCGGCCACTTTTATTCCCATTAGCTTTAGACTGGGGAATCCCCGCCCTTGTTTCAACAAGGGCGGGGAAAACCCCAATTCAAGCTCCTTTATGCACTGCGTCCTTTACTTGTCGTCCACCAGATTCACCGTCAGCGTGATGAACACGTAGCTGTTGTCCTCGGACTTGGAGTGGTGCTGGAAGAAGTTCCCGACAATCGGCAGGTCGCCGAGGAACGGCACGGAGAAGATCTGGTCGGACACATCGCGGGTCTGCAGACCGCCGATGAGCGCGGTCGCACCGTCGGTGAGACGGAAGTAAGTTGACATGTTAGTGTCGGTGGTCGGCTGGAACGTCGCCTGGCCGTCCGGTGAAACCTGCTGCGGGCCGTCAAAGTTGCTTATGCTGATATCCACAAACATCGTCATCCGGCCCCAGTCGTCAATGTTCAGCGTGAAGTTGATGTCGGTGCCGACTTCCACCTCATCAAAGGTGGACTGCCGGATAGCGTTGCCGTTCTGGTCAAACGCAATAGTCTGGCGGAAGTTGCCGCGGGTGCGCTCAACCTCCAGGTAGGCGTTGAAGCCGTCTATTACGCTGATTTCAGTCTCGGTAATGACCTTGGCCTTGCGCTCCGTAACCAGCGCATCAAACGCCGCGGTGTAGTTCTCCGGAAGCTCAATCGTGTTCTTCGGGAGGATATTGAGCGTAAGACTGCCGTCAGCATAGTCAAAGTTGGTGCGGCCGATGCCGGTGGGCGCCTGCGCGGTTGCGTTCAGCAAGCCGTACACCTTCTGCGGGTTCTCCGACACCTGGTAGACCGTAATCTTGACCGCTGCCTGTTTCGGCGGCTTGTCAATCTTACGGATGATTGACTGAACCACGTCCAGCGTCTCGCGGGTACCGCGCATCACCACAAGGCCGCTCTTGGCTGACGGCACCGGAATAGTGCCGCCGCCGATGCCGCCACCGCCGCCGATGCCGCCACCGCCGCCGCCCTGCTGGCCGCCGCCACCACCGCCAGCGCCACCGCCACCAGTGCCGCCGCCGCCGCCGGGGCCGACCTGCATGGGCTCGGAGCCGAAGTAACCGCTGGCAAGCGCCGAGCTCGCCCCCAGATAATTGGAGGGGAACTGGGCGCTGTAGTTCTGGCCACCTCCGCCGTAGCCGCCGTCGCCTCCGCCGTAGCCGCCGCCGCCACCGCGGCCGCCGCCGCCGATGCCGCCACCGCCGCCGTAGCGGTTCTGGTACACGTACCAGCCGACGTTAACCGAGGGAAGGAGGTCCAGGTTGTAGAGAATCTGGTAAACCTCGTTGGGGTCAGCGTAGTGCAACTGGTAAAAGTCTATTTCATTCGCGTTGGCGATTTCCTGCTCCTTGCGCTCACGGCTGGTGATTAGAATCACGGGCTTGGCGTAAGGATCGGTCTCATCGCGGTACACGATTTTCTCAAACTGGTGGGTCTCCAGGATAATGTCCAGCGCGGTGTCCCACGGCACGTTTTCAAAGTTACCGATAACCGTGCCGGGCTCCGTGATCATCGCGTTGAACTGCGCCGCGTCCCTGAAGCCGATGGGGCTTCCGCCCTCGCCGAACTGGAGGGGCTCCAGCACACGCCGGTTCGCCACGCCGCCGATAGGCGGGTCGGTGATGTACGGGTCAATGATGATGGAGATGCCCGCGATCTGCGACATCAGGTTCAGCACCTGGTAAACCGAGAAGCCGGTCACCGCGTTCAGGTTGACCAGCACGTCGGAGAGCTTGCCCTCAAACTCCTCAAAGGGCGGCATCTCGTAATCCCCGATCGCGGTCTCGTCAATGCTCATGCGCGGGTAGTCCGGGTCGGTGCTGGCCTCCTCCGCGCCCTCGGCGAACACCTCGTCCACCGACATCATGCCCGCGTCCTCGGCAGGCCCGGTTTCCTCAGCCCCGAGCTGGGACTCGCGGGAGAAGGTGCTGGGGGCGGGCCGGGGCAGAGGCTCCCGCTTGGGCAGGTCCATCTGCGTCAGCTTGAACTCAAAGCTGGTGCCCGTGCGCTGGGTCGGCCCGGTGAAACCGTACGCCACGTTGTTGTTGAACGTCAGCACCAGGCGCGTCATCACCACATCGCCGCCCATAAGCTCCGACACCGTCAGATTGCGGATAACCGGGTCGTTCTTGAAAATGTAATCGGTCACCGCAGAGGATGGCGGGAGGTCAACCACGACGTTGTAGCCGCGCGGGAACTCAATGGGAACCAGGTTAGCCGTGGCTTCGGCGCTGGTACGGATGGCCAGTGTCATCGTGCCTGGGTCGTAGTTCACATAAGTAACCACGGGTTGCGCAGTTGAGGGAGGCGTGGCGGTGAAAGACGTGGCTGCGGGCTCGGCCGGCGCCGCCTCTTCCTGAGGCTCCGGCGCTGGCTCGGCAGGCCTTTCCCTCACCGGGAAACTGTGGCGTGCCGGTTTCAGCGGCGTGTCTTCCGGGACGAAGACGGGCTCCTCAGCCGGCGCTGCCGGAGCGGCCGGAGCGGCCTCCGGCTCTTCCACCGCC
>QMOE01000687.1 GCA_003648125.1 Chloroflexota bacterium | reverse complement strand
TAATTGCCCAGGAAGCGATCTGCGGACATTGTGGCGCGGCAATTGCTCCGGTCGGCGACGTCCGTTGGGGCCAACTACCGCGCCGCTTGCCGCGCCCGCTCCCGCCGGGAGTTTACCGCTAAAATCGGCATAGTGACCGAAGAAGCCGATGAATCCCTATACTGGCTGGAAATTCTGGTAGAAACCGGCTTGATGGACGAGGCCAAACTCAAGAACCTGATTCAGGAGGCTGACGAACTCACGGCCATCTTTACCACCGCGAGTTACACGGCACGTCAAAACAGGGACAAGAAGAAGTGAGATTTACAGATTGAAGATTTGGGGATTTGAGGACAGGGACGCTGTGTTGGTCGGGATAAATCTCCAAATCCGACATCAACAAATCTACAATCAATAAATCTACAATCAGATGATTGCGCGTTACGTCCTGAAAAGTTTCGCCCGCCACAAAGCCCGCACCGTCATTATGACGCTGGCGCTGCTCGTGGTGACCGCCATGCTGGTGACGCTCAACAATGGCGTCGAGTCGCTCCAGCAGCAGATCGTCGAGATCGTCGAGCGCGAGGCGGGTGAACACGACATTGCCGTCACCCGCGCCGAGACCAGCCCCAGCCAGTACGTTGACGTCGAGCGCGTGTCTGCCATCCTGCGCGGGGCCGATCCGAGAGTGGCGGCGGTCTACCCGCGCTTCCACGCGACGGTCGAACTGCAAGGGATAGAGGACGCGGGCAACGCTTCGCTGGTAGCGCGCACACCCGATGACGACCTGGGCCAGGTGACGATACTAGAAGGGGAATACGACGTAGCGGGGGATTGCATCGTCGTCCTGCGCGTGACGGCAGACACCTTTGGCCTGGAGGTCGGCGACGAGGTGGACGCGAGTTACATCCTGCCACTCTCCCGGATGAAGGGGTACGACTTGCCGCAGGACGCCAGCGCCGGCCGCGTGACGCGCCGTTTCACCGTCTGCGGCATCGCGCTGGCCACCGGCCTGGGCGGTGGCGGGCAGAACGGTATCCTGGCCAGTGTGGAGACGGTGCAGGATTGGTTGGGCCTCCCTGGGTGGGCCGAGCGGCTGGTGGTGGTGCTGGACAAGAGTGTCTATGGCTCTGCGAACACACAAACCTCGATCTTTCGCGTGCGGCGCATCGCCGAGAGGATGTACGACGCGCTGGGGAGCGAGGCGGAGGAATATGCCTTCTCGCTCGACAAGCCGCAGGCACTGGATTTCAGCGACGTGGCCTTTGCGGTTCTGCGGGCCATCAGCGCCGTCTATGGTTTCCTGGTGATGGGCGTCGTCGGCCTGCTGATCTATTCGATCATCAACACTAACGTGGAGGAGCGACGGCGGGACCTGGCCTTTCTGCGCATCCTGGGCGCCAAGCGACGCCATCTCTTTGGTATGGTGCTGGTCGAGGTGGCCTTCATCGGGTTGATCGGCGTGGGGCTGGGAATCGTGGCCGGGCAAGTGTTCAGTATGACGGTCGTCGCGCCCGTGGCCAACTACCTTGTTACCAACGTTGGCGATGTGGGTGATGAGTTGGGCATCGAGTTCCAGATGACGATCACCGTCGCCGCGATGGTCCGGGCGGCCGTGATTGCCACGGTGGTGCTGTTCCTGTCCGCAATTGCCCCAGCACGCAAGGCGGCGAACACCAAGGTCCGCTACGCCATCAACCCGGGTTCCGCCGACAACATCCAGATCGAAGACCTGGCCCGGCTGCGCTCACGCAAGTTTGACGTGCGCATCGTCATCGCCGGAATCGTGCTGACCATCATGTGGCTGCTCATCTTTATCGGCAACAACTTTTTATTTGTGCAGGGCAACGAGTCGGTCATCAGCGTCTTTATGTTCAGCGGCATGGCGCTGCTGGTGATCGGTGTCAGTCTGCTCTTTTACGCGCTCACCATTCCCTTTGAGCGGATTCTGATTTTCCTGAGCGAAACGATCCTTCCCCGGCTGACCTTTTTCGCCGGCCCCAACCTGATGCGCGCCAAGCAGCGCAACACGGTCATCGCGCTGATGATCGTCTTTAGCGCGACGTTGCCCACCTTCCTGGGGACGATGACCACCCTGACGCAGAGGAACTATGACGTCGAGGCCCGTTTTCGCAATGGTGCGCCGGTGACTGCGCAAGTGTCGCGTTGGGGGTGGTACTTGAGCCAGAACGACGAGGACAGTCTATTACCCAGTTTCCTGGACGAGTTCTGCGCAGTGCCGGGCATCGCCCAGGCGGTCGGCCTGACAGCGGAATATCACGCCGAGGCTACCAACAAGGTCGCACTGCGCGACGTAGCGGTGCAGGTACAAGGGCTCACCGGCTCGCTGGATGGCATCGTCTACGACGATTTGACCGAATACTATGCCACTGGGCCGCAGTCCTTTGACAGAATCCTGGCCGAGCCGGATACGATCATCCTGGGCGCGGGATACGCCGAGTACATGGACTTGAGCGTGGGCGACGTGGTGCGCGTGCCGGGGACAGGCAAGGATCACGTGGTGGACATGCGCGTGGTCG
>QMOE01000686.1 GCA_003648125.1 Chloroflexota bacterium | reverse complement strand
TCTCAATATTCTGGGGCACTTTTAACGTAGCCGCGCTTTCCATAGCGCGTTATGCCCGCGAGGTATGGAAACCTCGGCTACATTGCCCCACTTTATTGAGCAGATGCGGCGGGATTATCTGATCTGATCCGCCAATCCTCCCGATCCATGTTCTCCTGACAGCGTGCTCAAGGTAGCGGGAGAATGCTTTCCATCGTGCCGGTGAGTGTGTACCTCACAATGTCCATCACACTGATCTGGATGATGCTCAATGTAAAGCCGGCCAACAGCGGGATGGTTGCTTCCTGCCAGGTCTCTACCACGTTCTCCCGCCGCACGATCATTACCACCAGTATGCTATTGACGCTGGTGAGCAGGGCCAACACGCCCAGTGCGCTCAACAGGGCCAGTGGGTAGAGCAAAAGAGACCATCGGGTGAGTACCAGGCCAACCATGCCGGCTTCGAGCAACAGTAGTATGCTCAAATCGCGCAGGTTCCGCATGGCGCGCTCAGGGAGGGGGTGTCGCCACAGCGTAAAGTTGACGACCGGGTAGACGAGCACGCTCATCGTCAACCCGTTGAGCGCACCGGTGACTAGTCTTAGCCAATTCTGAGATTCGTAGAGGTGCGGGCCGTTGAGGATGGTCAGGTAGGAATTGAGGCCATCGCCGGCCCACATCAGCGTAAAGACGGCAATGATGACAATGATGAACGGGGGAGGGAACTCGGCGGCGCGGTGGCGGCGTAGTACCATGGCCTGTCCCAAGAACCCGACCAGCGCGCCGATAAAAGTGCCGGTGCAGCGAGCGCAGAGCGGCAGTTGGCGCCCGGCAATAATGAACGAGTGCGCTGTCAGGCGGCCGCACACGGCACTGCAGATCAAGTCCGCCTTGGTCAGCAGTCCGCCCGGCGTGGCGATGAGAAAGGCCAGGGACGCCACTACCGCGAGCGCGACGATCAGCCAGGGCAGTGGAAAGGCTGATCGGCGTTGTTTGCTGGGTGAGGGGGGTTGTTCATTGTTCATTGCTATTTGTTGGCAAAATCTCTCAGCGCGTCCGGCGTGATGGGCGGCGTCGCGCCGTGCTGCGTGGCGACGTAGGCCCCCACCAGGTTGGCAAAGTCGGCCACCTCGGCCAGCGGCCAGCCCGCTAGATATTTCACGACCAGCGCCGCCGTGAAAGCATCCCCGGAGCCGACCGTGTCCACGACCCGGCACGGATAACCGGGCGCGGCGACTCGCTCCTCGAGCGTGCGCAGGATGCACCCGCGCGCGTCCAGCGTCACGCAGACCAACTCTATCTTGTAGGCGTCCAGCAGGTAGAGCAGAAAAGCGTCCTCGTCCAGGCCGTCCCGCCCCAGCATCCCCTGCACCACGCGCAGTTCGTCGCCGTTCAACTTGAGCAAGTGGCACCGCGCCAGCGAGTCGCGCACGACCTCGACGGAATGGTGAGGCGGGCGCAGGTTCAGATCGCAGACGAGGAGCGCATGCGCGCTGCCCTGAGCCTGTCGAAGGGAGGCGGCCTCCAGCAGTGTGGCGATGGACTGCCGCGCCACCGGGCACCGCTGCGCCAGCGTGCCAAAGCAGACCACGTCGGCGGTGTGGACGCGCTCGATTGCGGCCGGGCTGGCAGCGAGATAGTCATAGGCCGCGCCGGTGCAGATGTCGAACTCGGGCTGGCCGCGAGCGTCGAGCGTGACGCGCACCTGCCCCGTTGGATGCTCGCTGTCATGCTGAATCAGGCTGGTGTCCACACCCAGGTCTCGCGCCCGGGCCATAATTTCGTCGCCCAGTTCGTCCTGGCCCACGCGGCTGACAATGGCGCTGCGGGCGCCCAGATGGTGGCAGTGGACGGCAAAGTTAAAGGGCGCGCCGCCCAGGTGCTTGGCCGCTCCGATGACGTCCCAGAGAACCTCGCCGGTGGCGACGACGTCAGTGGGGAAAAAGTGATCTGTACAAGTTGTTTGTTTCAGGAACATTTCGCCTTGTCTGATTCAATGCACCGGGTAGTGTGGGGTTCCAAACTGGCTCTCCAGGATGGCCCACAAGTCGGCCCACAGGTCTCGATCCGCGAAATTGGCCTGGATATCATCCATCGTCCGGCTAAAGGTGTACTGGTCAGCCTGGCCCAAGATGGTGAGTATGGCGTTGGCGATGCCGAAACGAATCTCGTGATTGGCGCGGTGGCGGCGATGCACCTGGCGCAGGTGAGGGATGTCCTCCATCTGTCCCATCATGATCATGCTCGCCACTGCATTGGAGACGATTTCCTCATCGTCGGCGTCCATTTCTTCGCGCAGGTAGGGCAAGGCGCGGTCATCCCCCAGGCCGGACAGGCTCAACGCGGCTGTTGAGACCCGCTCTGGATCGTCCAGGTTGGCCTGGAGGAATTGCCACACCGGCTCCCGCGCTCGCTCGTCGCCGGTGCCACCCAGGAGGGAGACGACTTCGTCGGCGGCGATAGGGTCCAACGTCGGGTCAGCCAGGGCCTCTAGCAGTTCGGATGTGATAAATTCGCCCATGCGGGCCAGCCGGTCGTAGGCC
>QMOE01000685.1 GCA_003648125.1 Chloroflexota bacterium | reverse complement strand
TATCGAGACCAAGCGGCTTGGGCGAGACCCGCTCCCTTCACTTCGACAGGCTCAGTACAAGGGTTTCGATACGCCTTCGGCTACTCAACCAGCGGTCGCTAGCCTTAGGTTGACGCGCATGGGAAGTAGCCCCATCTCACCGCCATTAGAGCCAAGATTTGACGATTTTGCCACTCGGCGGTATAATGTCGCCAGTGTTCCTCGGTAGCTCAATTGGCAGAGCGGCCGGCTGTTAACCGGTTGGTTGTAGGTTCAAGTCCTACCCGAGGAGCCAGACGGTAGAAAGGGGAAGCGTTGCTTCCCCTTTTTTGTTTTCCTATGCGAGATAGATCACCCGCTATCCTCACCCGGCTGCGCCGCATCCAGCCAGCCCACCTGCTCCTCCTGGCGCTGGCGATCTTTATCCTGTGGGCTGCCCGTCCCGCGCCGGTCATGATTCCCCTCGGCCCACCCCAGCAGGTGGTCACTACTAATCCCCTGGTCGGCGTCCACACCCGCCTCACCGACGAGGTGGAAGAATGGAAAATCCAGCGCACGCTGCAAATGGTGCGCCAGATGGGCGCTCCCTGGATCGTCGAATACTTCCCCTGGCCCTACATCGAGCTCGAAAATGGCAAGTTCAACTGGAGCCACAGCGACACGGTGATCGAACAGGCCGAGAACCAGGGACTGACCGTCATCGCCCGATTGGGCTGGGTTCCCTGGTGGGCGCGTCCCGATTCTGACGAGCAAGAAACCACCCTCACCCACCTCGACGCCGATCACTATGACGATTTTGCCGCTTTCGTGGCCGCTTTCGTCACCCGCTACCGGGGGCGCGTGAACCACGTCATTTTATGGAACGAGCCCAACCTCAGCTTTGAGTGGGGCTACCGACCGGTGGATCCAGAGGGATACGTCGAACTGCTGCAAACCGTCTACCCTCGCGCCCACGCTGCCAATCCCGACGTGATCGTGTTGGCCGGCGCGCTGGCGCCCACGCTAGAGCCGGAAGGCAGCGCGGCCGGCCTGAGCGATCTGGCCTACCTGGAACGAATGTACCAGGCCGGCGCCGCTCCCTACTTTGACGCGCTCGCCGCCCACGCCTACGGGCTGACGTCTCCGCCGGAGCAGCCCCCCGCCCCCAGCGCGATCAACTTTCGGCGCGTCGAACTGCTGCGCGAGGTGATGGTCGCTCACGGGGACGGCGACAAACCGGTATACGTGACCGAGGCCGGCTGGAACGACCACCCGCGCTGGGCCAACTCGGTCAGCCCGGCGCAGCGCATCGAGTACACCATCACCGCTTACGAGTGGGCCAGCCAGAACTGGCCCTGGTGTGAGTGCGTGGCGATGTGGGCCTTCCGTTACCCCGCCTCGACCCTCAGCTACCAGGACTATTATGCCTTTGTGACGGTGGACTTTGAGCCACGGGTGATATACCTCGAGGTGCAGGATTACACGCAGGGGCCGTGAGGCGTGATTGGTTGCATCATACCTGTGAACGTGATACAATGACCGCGTACATCACGAGGAGAAAAATTAATGCTCCGCAGCCCCTGGTTCTGGATCGCTATCGCGCTTATCACCGCCGGCATTGCGCTGACGGCGGCGCTGGGCGCATTATACTGGTTGATCGTGGCATTCGCGGCCGCAAGCCTGATGCTCGCCGTCGTCTTCCTGGTCGCGGCCTACGGCGTTGGGCGCGCCGATCCGCCGCAGGTGGATCGCCTGAAAAAAGTCCCCCACTCCAAGCGCATCTCCGTCATCTACGACTGCGACCTGACGATGGGCCACTCCTTCCGGGATGTGGGCGACGGACTGGCGCTGCTCTACATCCTGGGGGAGCCGCGCCTCCGCTTGCGCTTTGTCACTACCACCTACGGCAACGGCCCGGTCGGGATGACCACCCGTGCCACCAGCCGCTTGCTAAATCGCCTGGGGTTCGACAATATCGCCGTGCTGCAGGGCGCGGCCGGTCCCGACGACGACCCTGAAACGAACCGGGCCGCCCGCCACCTGGCGGACACAGTCAGCGCGTCCCCCGGCGAGATTGTCCTCATCGCCACCGGCAGCATGACCAACCTCAAACACGCTGCCGCGCTCGACCCGGATTTTTTCACAAAGCTACACGGCCTCTACCTGATGGGCGGCCTGACTGAACCACTGACGTGGAACGGTCACAAACTGGCGGAACTCAACCTCTCGCTCGATCCGGAGGCGGCCTACCAGGCCATCCACGCCGCTTGCCCCGTCACCATCGCCACAGGGCAGGCTGGTCTCACTGCCGTCTTTCGCAGCCCGCAGTTCGCCGCGCTCCAGACGCTAGATGATCCAGTCTCGCGGCTCATCGCCCACCAGACCCGCTCCTGGTTCGCGCTGATGCGGCTCTGGTTTCAGGGCGGGGGCTTTGCGATGTGGGACTCGGTCGCCACCCTACCGCTCGTTCGCCCGGAACTGTTCGAGATCGAGCAGGTGTACATCACCTCGACCCGCGACGAACTCGGCGCCGGCCAGTTGATAGTAGATCCCAGCAGACACGG
>QMOE01000684.1 GCA_003648125.1 Chloroflexota bacterium | reverse complement strand
CTGCCCATCACCGGGATGACGTGTGCCAACTGCGCCGCCACGGTCGAGCGGACACTGAACCGGAAGATGAGCGGCGTCGTTCGGGCCAACGTCAACTTTGCCACCGAACGGGCCAGCGTCGAGTACATTCCCGGCGTGGCCTCAGTCGCGGCGATGATCAGCGCCATAGAAAAAGCAGGCTACGGCGTGGTGCAAGCCGCCGCCGAGCAGCAAATGGAGGACGTCGAAACCCAGGCCCGCCGGGCCGAGATCGCCGACCAGACGCGCAAGTTTTGGGCCGGCGTTGCCTTCGCCCTGCCGCTCTTTCTGCTCAGTATGGCCCGCGATTTCAGTCTCCTGCCCACCTGGGCGCACGACCCGTGGGTCAACTGGTTCTTTCTGGCCCTGGCCACACCGGTGCAGTTCTACACCGGCTGGGATTATTACGTCGGCTCTTACCACGCCCTGCGCAACCGCAGCGCCAACATGGATGTCCTGGTGGCGCTGGGGTCATCCGTCGCCTACGTTTACAGCATCGCCGTCCTCCTCCTGCCCGGCGCCGGCCAGCACGTCTATTTCGAGACCTCGGCGGTCATCATCACCCTGATCAAACTGGGCAAGCTGCTGGAAGCCCGCGCCAAGGGGCAGACCGGCGCGGCGATCCGCAAACTGATGGGGCTGCGTCCCAAGACCGCCCGCGTCGTGCGGGACGGCGTGGAGGCGGACGTGCCGGTCGGCAAAGTGCGTGTCGGTGACGTGGTCATAGTGCGGCCCGGCGAGCGGATTCCGGTGGATGGGGTCATCGTCGCGGGGCGCTCGGCGGTGGACGAGAGTATGCTGACCGGTGAGCCGCTGCCAGTGGACAAACAGCCCGGCGACGAGGTCATCGGCGCGACGATCAACAAACAGGGGCTGCTCAAGTTCGAGGCCACGCGAGTTGGGGCCGAGACCGCCCTGGCGCAGATAATCCGCCTGGTGCAGGAGGCCCAGGGCAGCAAAGCCCCCATCCAGCGTCTGGCCGACCGGGTGGCGGAGGTCTTTGTCCCGGCCATCATCGCGATTGCCTTGCTCACGTTCGCCATCTGGTGGGCGACCAGCGGGGATTTCACCACGGCGCTGATCCGCTTGGTGGCGGTGCTGGTCATCGCCTGCCCCTGCGCGCTGGGGCTGGCGACCCCCACCGCCATCATGGTCGGCACCGGCAAAGGGGCGGCGCTGGGAATCCTCTTCAAGAACAGCGCGGCGCTAGAGACCGCCCACCGGCTCAAGGTCATCGTGCTCGACAAGACCGGCACCATCACCCGGGGAGAGCCGTCCGTCACCGACGTGGTGGGGGGCGCTCCGGTTTTGCGGTTAGCAGCCTCCGCCGAGCGCGGTTCCGAGCACCCGCTGGGACAGGCCATCGTCGCCGCGGCCGAGGTGCAGGGGGTGGCCCTGGCCGAGCCGCAGAATTTCGAGGCGCTTGCTGGGCGCGGCATCCGCGCCCAGGTGGATGGGCACGCGGTGGTGGTGGGCAAACCGGGCTGGATGGATACAGAAGGCATCCCGCTGGGCAACCTGACCGCCGAAGTGGAGCGGTTGCAGGCGGAGGCCAGAACTTGCGTGGTGGTGGCGGTGGACGGGGAAGCGCGGGGCGTCCTGGGCATAGCCGACACGCTGAAAGAAGGCTCGGCCGAGGCGGTGGCGCAACTGCACCGTTTGGGACTGCAAGTGGTCATGCTCACCGGCGACAATCGCCGCACAGCCGAGGCCATCGCCGCGCAGGTGGGCCTTGACCGGATCGTCGCCGAGGTGCTGCCGGCCGACAAGGCCGCCCAGGTGAAACAACTACAATCTGAGAGCCGCCTGGTCGCCATGGTCGGCGACGGCATCAACGACGCCCCCGCGCTGGCCCAGGCCGATGTGGGGATCGCGCTGGGCACTGGCACCGACGTGGCGATGGAGACGGCCGACGTGACGTTGATGCGGGGCGATCTGCGGGCGGTGCCGCAGGCGTTGGCCCTCAGCCGGGCCACGATGCGCACCATCAAGCAAAATCTGTTCTGGGCCTTTTTCTACAACATCATCCTAGTCCCGGTGGCGGCAGGGGCGCTCTATCCATTGACGTGGGCGCCGGCCGCACTGCGTCAACTCCACCCGGTGTTGGCCGCGTTTGCGATGGCCTCTAGCTCCATCACCGTCGTCAGCAACAGTTTGCGGCTGCGGCGGGCGCGAATTATGTAGGGCGGTTAGAAACCCGCCATTCAGCAACTGCGCTCACCACAGCGCGGAATGGAATCCGCGCCTACAGCTACTCAATAGCCTTTGGCAAATGAGAAACCGCCGGGCCCCCTTGTGCGGGCCCGGCGGCTCTATTGGCCAGAAACCAGGTTTTTCGGAAAAAACCTGGTTTATAATCTGCTAGTCCTCGAACACGGCGTCCAGCATCTCGTCCGGCACGTCCCAGGTGACGTTGTGGGGCGGGAGTTTCTCGTACTTCATGAACTCTGGCAACCGGTCGTCTGCTTTCGTGAAGCCGGCCGCCCTATTGAAGGCCAGTTCCTT
>QMOE01000683.1 GCA_003648125.1 Chloroflexota bacterium | reverse complement strand
GCAGACTTGAGCGCCTGCGGTAGACTGCAAGTCCCGTCCTCCGAGGTATTGAGAAGAGGAGGAGGCGCCGGGATCACACTCCTCAGGCCACGCCAGGGTGAGGTGACCGACGACCGCCTCGCCTGGATCCAGCCCGGCCCACCAGTGCGAGGGCGGATTACCAGTGCCCTCCCACTTGAACAGAGGTTCGGGGGGCGCCCCCCCCGCCAAATTATCGCGATCTTTCACGCCGGTAGGAGGGCCATCGGAGAAATAACGCACGAACAACTCGGCCGCCACAGCCTGCCCGGTGGTATAGGCGCCCGTGTTGCGCACGGTGATCGTGTAATCCACCGGCTCCCCCGCCTCTGGAAACGGGTTACTCATCTCTAGCCGCTCAATGACCAGATCGGAGCCTAGCAGCGGCTCGACAAAGTTAGCGGTGTACATGCGCCAGGGAGTACTGGTGAAAATCCAGGTCAGAGTACTATCCACAGAGTCATAGGTATAGTTGGTGGAGGGATCAACCGAGTCGAGTCCCCACGGCGGCCCAATCTCTCGGGTAAAGATGACGGTGTTGGTAATAGCGAATATGGCTTCGTAGGCACCGGCTCCATAAGACAGAGTGATGAGCTCCGACCCCTGATCGCGATGGGCCTTTTCCCAGGTATCGTACTCCAGGTAGATATTGGCATGCTCACACATATCCCCTCCCCAGAAATATATCCGATTTGTCCCCCATTCGTGCAAACAGCCACCGCCCTCGATACAATCACAAGAGAACGCGTGGGTGATAGCATCAGAGGGCAAGTTCAACCAACTACCCCGCTCTGTCTCAGTCAAAGGATAGCTCGCTATCGAAATCTGAAAGGCAGTGGAAAAAACGGCAGTGTAAATATCCTCGGTAGCGGGAGAGTACAGAGTGACGGTCTGAGTGCGGTAGTACGCGACATCAGCAGATGGAGCAGCCGGGGACTGGGGCGCGGCAACGGGAGGCGCGCTCTGAACAACACGAGGCAGCAGCAAGAGCAGCCCCGCCAGCAGCGCGCCCCCCAAAAAGATAGCGACAGCAACACCGTTCCGGCGCATTTATTCGATCTCCTCCCGTCGCGCTCCGCTCAGTCGCCGCCTCCCTGGAACGGGGTAGCGGTGGGCGTGGGCGTAGGCGTGTCGGTGGGAGTCGCGCTCGAATCGGGCGTGTTGGTGGGCGTGATCGGCGTAGGTGTGCTGGTAGGCGTGATCGGCGTAGGCGTGCTGGTAGGCCCTTCCGGCGTAGGCGTGATAGGCGTGTTGGTGGGCGTGACCGGCGTAGGTATGTCGGTTGCAGTCGGGCTGGGCAGTGGGAGCGGCGTGGGCGTCGCGTCGTAGGCATCGCAAATCTCAAAATGCGTGATGAACAGCGTCCGCAGGCGGTCGCCCGGCGAATCCCTGTCCTCCGCCCGCACGAGCAGCGTATGCACTCCTTCCTCAAAGTAATCCGTGCCGGTGCAGTCCGTATCGTCCCAGGTGTGGCACAGGTTCGTCGTATCGCGCGTGCCGCACGGGTAGTTGCCGCCAAAGCCGCAGTAACCAGCCGAATATTCACACTTCCAATCACCCTCGCCGTTGAGATTGACGATGTGACCATCGGGGGCCTGAACCTGGAAACAGACCCAATTGATCCCAGACCCATCCGCCGCGCCGGTTCCATAATCCCGATCGTAGACGATGGCCTGGATGGAAAACTCACCGGCGATGCAAGCGCCCGCCGCGTGGGTAGATTCGGTATTGATGGGGCTATAGTCTGGATGCACCTCGTACCCGCCTCCACGCCTGGGCGGAGCGACCACCTGGATCACCGGACCGTACTTGCCGTCCACCTCCAGGGGAGAACACGGGGTGCCCGAGAGCGTCTCGTAATCAAAGGTGAGGTGGAACTGCCGGCCGTGCAGGTAGAGATGGGCCAGCCGATAGTTTGGATTGTAATCGGCCTCAAAAGTCTGTCCCCAGGGAGACGTGACCCGATATGGCGGGGACAAGTTGATGTCAGTGGGCGGAGTGTCGTCGTCGCCATCCCAGAAACGATCGTCATCCTCGAGCCAGCGGGTATAGTTAACGTACATGCCGGGCACCGGGGTCGCATCTGGAATGGGCCAGGCAAAGTGAATGTCGTTCAGCAGGAATTCGTCGCCGCCGACGTTGATCACCGGAGCCCTGAGGTTATCGGCCGCGGGATACAGCAAGGTGGACGTAAAAGTGTCACAACCGGTCGGAATATCCGGCCGGATAGCCTCGACCGGGCAAATACCTCCCCACAGATTGGCAAAATACATAGTGAGCGAGTACTCGCCGGGGAAGAAATTCCCTTGCAAGTTCGGGGTGTCCACGCCATTAGCATCGTACTCGGTCATCCAGGTGTCCACGTCGCCCTGGGGCAACTCGCCGAAGCGGCTGCCACGCCAGGACGGATCCAGGCTGCCGCACACGTCCTCGTAGCAGGGGTGACAGCCAACAGTCGGCCCCGTCTGGTCGTATCCATCCCACACGGTTGTCCCTCCCCAAGAG
>QMOE01000682.1 GCA_003648125.1 Chloroflexota bacterium | reverse complement strand
GACAAGCGATCATACAGTAGCGGCAACCGATGCAACGCTTGGGGTCATAAGTCACCGGGCCTTGAGCTGTTTTCTGGAGGGCGTGAACCGGACAGGCGCTAGCGCAGGCTGGATCCAAGCAATGCATGCATTGATGCTTGACGAATGAGCTTGTGCCGTTTTCTTCGTAAAGCTGGATCAGTGTCCAGGTATCCGCCGAAAGTTCCATCGGGGCGTCGTACAGCCCGCTGGGGTCTGCTTCGGCGGGATTCCCATTCCAGTCCTTGCAAGCATTCTGGCAGGCCCGACAGCCGATGCACTTGGTGGTGTCGTACAGCATCGCCATGCCGTTCTCGGCATCCACTCCCCCAGAAGCCAGCGCGACCTGCGGTGAAATAAGAGCGCCACCTACTCCCAGTCCGGCGAGTTTGATGAACTGCCTACGATTGAGAGACATAATGGCCTCCTTATTTTTCTGGCTTGGAAAGTTGTTTGGCGGTCGCCACGCCGGCCGCGCCAATCGCTACTCCAGCAGCGCCGGCGATGGCAGCGGCACTGGCCGGGGAAATGGTTTGCGCGGGTTGTTCCACCGGCGGATAGTTCGCCGGCGGTGCGGCGTCAAAGATTTCGGCCTGGTTGTACGCGCCCCACTCCCAAAAGTCAGGTTCGGAGCAACCGATGCAGCCGTGGCCGCTCCCCACCGGCCAACTGGTGCCCTCGTTCCAACGGACCGAGGGGCAGTTGTGATACGTCATCGGCCCCTTACAGCCCATCTGGTAGAGGCACCAACCCTTGCGGTGACCCTCGTCGCCCCAGGCTTGCACGAACTCGCCGGCGTCGAAGTGACCGCGCCGCTCGCAGTTGTCGTGGATGCGCGCGCCGTGGGCGAAGAGCGGCCTGTGCAGATCGTCCATCTCTGGCAACGCGCCAAAGGTGAGGAAGTGCACCACGGTGGCGGTCAGGTTGACTACGTTGAGCGGGCAACCGGGCAGGTTGAGCACCGGCTTGTCCGTCACCAGGTCCATCACCTCCACTGCGTCCGTCGGGTTCGGAGCCGCCTTGGGGAGTCCGCCGAAGGCGGCGCAGTTGCCGACGGCAACGACGGCTATGGCGCCGGCAGCCGCCTCTTTCAAGATGTCCACCGCCGTCCGGCCGCCGATGGTGCAGTAGATGCCGTCCTCGGCGAGGGGGATGGAGCCTTCGACGACGAGCAGGTAGCCGCCCGCCGCAATCGTCGCCGCTTTCGCTTCCTCCGCCAGGTGCCCGGAGGCAGCCATGATCGTCTCGTGGTAGTCCACCGAAAGTACGTCCAACACCACCTCGGCTACGGTCGGTCGAGAAGCTCTGAGGAACGACTCGGTGCATCCTGCACAGTCCTGAAATTCAAGCCAGATAACCGGCGTTCGCTTGGGAGCCTCCAATGCGCGAGCAATGCGGGACCCGAAGGTGCTTTCGAGTGCTAGAGTGCCCGCCATGACTGTGCAGAATTTGAGAAACTCCCGTCGTGAGATTCCCTTGTGCCCCAGCAAGGTGAGCAGGCCGCACTCCTCCTTGGCAGCTTCATCAAGCTTTGAGAAAAGCGCTTGTTTCATTGTCATTGGCATACCTCCTTGATGTTTCGCAGAAACGGATACGGTATCAATACGATTGCGAATGTTACATAGGTTTTATTGATTCATACATACCTCCTGAAAGGATTGCCTCCGGGGGTTGCCTACTGGCGAGCAGGAAGGGGAAAAATATTTCTACACGTGTGGATGAACCAGACGCCCATTGGGCAAACAGCAAATTAAAAAGAAGAGGCCAATATGGATTCGTGGGGTAAGCCAACTTTGCTAGACCTGGACTGTTGAGTGATTTTGGACCTACTGAGAAACCTGGTTCCTGTTTTATTCGTGTTACTTGCTCCTCAGATAGTCAATCAGCGGGTCGCTGATGAGCGGCACGATGGCGGGCAGCATCTTGGGCATCAGGTTGTCCATCGCGGCCGGCATCAGGTCGGGCATCTGCTCCTTCATCGAGTCCGGCATCGGCACTCGCTTTTCCACCGCCGCCAGCATGTCCGGCATCACCTTTTCCATCATCCCCGGCATCAAGATGGGGAAGAGCAGCGGGAACATCGGCTTCATCATCTTGAGCATCGCCCCGCCCACCGGCCCCAGTTTGCCGATCCCGCGCATCATCCCGCCCATCCCCAGCGGCATGGCGTCCACCATCTGGGGAAACAGCTCGACCATCAGGTCGGCCATCTGCTCCGGCTTGAGCAGGTTGATCATGGTCTCGAAGGTGGCCCACATGTTCAGGGCGTACTCGGTGGGGTCGTCGTGGGGGATGCCGGAGGAGCGGCAGGCCAGAGCGCCCAGGTCAATGATGGGCAGGTCGCGGCCAGTCTTTTCGACCGTGACGCGCAGCTGCACCTGGCAGCAGGGGCAGGTGGAGACGACCGCCTCGGCGTTCACGGCGTCCGCCTCGTCCAACCGCACGTCGCCGATCTCTTTGGCTATCGCCGGGTCGGCCACCAGGCTGAGCACCGAGCCGCAGCAGAGG
>QMOE01000681.1 GCA_003648125.1 Chloroflexota bacterium | reverse complement strand
TAGCTGACTTATTTGGTAATGTATTGCTGCATGTCATATATTATACAGCAAAATAGAGGTATCTGTCAAACGGAATTCAAACGGGTGCGTTTCATTTCGGTTAGAAGTAGGCGCGGTTTCCATACCGCGCGCTATGGAAAGCGCGCCTACCTAACTCATTTGAAACACACGGAATTCAAACTCGTGGGGACGGTGCCGGAACGAGTCGCAAGAAACCCACCGTTTGACGGTGGGGGGGATAGGGAAATAGGGGAATGATGGGGAGAGCTTGGGGGTCAACCATACTGCACGACGAACGAACGGGCGGTGTTCTGGAGCACATCAAGCGCGATCTCGAGGTCGTCGTCTCCCCGCTTCAAAAGTCTCTCGTCGAGCGCGCGGGCGACGTCCGGCAGTTCCCATTGAGCCTCGTCGTTTTGCTCGAGCTGTTCGAGCTGTCCCTGGAATTCTTTGGCCGACCGGGAGGCGATCTCATTATCTGGTACTTGTTGCGCGCGCCAGATTTCCATGCGGTGAAATGCCAATTCGATCATAAAGTCTCCGGCATTGCGGGGGTGTTCCTGTATCCATTTCTCGTACATCTTGGCGGCGGTCTCGTGCTGGTTCAGGTATTGATTTGGTTTCCGCATCTGCAAATTTCGCGCCAGAATCTGGCGCACTACAGGGTCGAACACATATCCCCCATCCTCAGAGCTCCAGTGCACCAGTGTGCTAGCGACCATATCACGGATGAGATTGAGGTAATGGGCTTCTGATTGTTCGGCCTCTCCGGCAAATTCGCGCAGGTGGGCGACGTTGAACTTGCGTAACACGCAAATATCCCATATCAGCTTGCGCAACTCTGGTTGTTCCACGGAGGCGAGGAAATGCTTTTCGATCAGATCGTACACTGACTGCGTCAGGTTCTCTTCCTGCGCCTCGACGTGATCCAGCGGAGCGTCGGGGTTCAGGCGGCACAGGGCGTCGTAAATCACCCGCGTGGTGAGTGGATGTCCAAAAGAATAGTTCCACAGCGCGGCGACGGCTTCCTGGGGCGGTTCCACATCCCCCAATTGCTTTATCTGTTTGCCGGTTTGAGATTGGTCAAAAGGCCCAAGTTCCCTCGATTCCACACGCCGGCGCACCTCGAACTTTTTCCAGCGCAGGCGGGTGCGGCTGGCAAAGACAAAGATGACGGTTTCGCTGCGGATAGCCTGGTAGATCAGATGCTCTTCGATCCAGTCCAGGAACTCGTCGTCCGCCTGGTCGGCCGTATCAAAAAGCAGCACGGGAATCCACGTGCTGCCCAGGTCGCGCAGGTATTTGCCCAGTATCTCGGCGGTGGTATCGGTCTTTTCATCCAATGTGGGAATTGTCTCTGCCCCTAATTGCTCATCGAGTTGATCGAGCAGTGTCTGCAGGAACGCGGAAGAGTATTTCAAGTTGGGGAAAGCGCTCAGGTCTATCAGCAGGCTGAAAGGGCCGGGCGAAGGTGACTGGGGATCGTGGTGGAACTTGGCGTGAAGGTGGGCGAGCAACCAGGATTTACCCTGGCCAGTCGCGCCGTAAAACTCGACGAGGGGGCGAGTGATACGTGAGTCTCCCTTCCCTTGCCGAGTGGAGACTTTATGAGAGATCAGGTCTACTTCCCCGGTACGCGCGGCAAACTTGTTTGGGTCGTAGGAAAGTGAATAAGAGCTTGCAGCAGGTATTGGGTTCATTGTGTCTCCTAACAGTAATTCCCACCCATAGCGCCGCCTTCTGGATTATGTCTCCGAGATTATGCCAGCTAGTAGGGCCGGTCTCGAGCTGATATCACGTATCTTTTCAATATCGTGTGGCAAGAGTAGCATAGGGCGGTTTTGCTAACCGCCACAGTGGGTCGGATAGCAAATCCGACCTACTTTCGCAAATATCGCAACTTGTACTAAATTATACCACAGCAGGCTGGCAATTACCTGACGCCTGGCTTGCATTTACCTGGCAGTAATCTGTCAGCTTTTCCGCTCCGCAGTCCTCCGCAGGCTATATTCCAGCATTGCGGCCCAGTCCTCGGTTTGCAAGCGGGCCTGGGCCAGGTCGCGGCCTGCCTCCTCCCACGCCAACGCCCGCAGACGGAGCAATGTCTCGCCCAGTTCGACCAACCGGCGCGGCGAGCCATCCGCCTCGCGCGCCAGCGCCGCGTCCAAATCTCGGGGATAGATATCATCCGCCGCCAGCTGGTTCAGGCTATCTACACCCGTGACTTGCAAGCGATCATCAAGTATCTCTCTGAGCGATTTCTCGTCCCACTCTAATTTCCGCAGGTGCATGCGCCCGCTGCACAGCCCGCTGCAATCTACGATAGCCTGTTCCCACTCGTCCGGCAGGAAGAGCTTGACATGCAAGTTAGGCACTTCTAAGAAAGTGGGATCGCTCAACAGATGACTAAACAGCGCTTCGGCCACCGCTGGGTCGCGGGTTTCTGGCAGGTCGTTCAACTTGTCCACCAAAAGGTACAGATCGTCAAAGCCGATGGTTTGGACGATTGCCACCAAGTCATTCATG
>QMOE01000680.1 GCA_003648125.1 Chloroflexota bacterium | reverse complement strand
TTCTTCCACGCGGCTGCCCGGAGCGTAGAGCAGGTGCACTTCCCGTCGCTGGCCTGGCCCCCAGGGGCCGCCGGCCGGGTCGTTCTGCCACAGGCGGCGAGAGATCGGCTCCGCCCGCCCGCGCACGGTTTTCCCCGGCAGCGCCTCCAGCGGCAGATGGGCCCGCAGTGTGTGGCTGGTGTCCCAGTCGAGAGGGAGGGGCCAGGGGCCGTCGCCGGCGTCCTCCGGCCCCTGCACGTCCACCCGCTCCAGCCGCCCAAAGCCATAGCCCCGGTCGCCGCCCAGCGTCAGGCTCTCCAGCGCGGTCAGCACATCTTGCACGGTCAGATTGGCCTGCGCTGGTGGAGTAGGGCCGCAACGAGTTGCGGCGTCCGGCAGCGGTGGAAGCGCGAACTCGTTCGCGTCCTGCACCGGCAGACTGGAAAGTCTGCCCCACGGGGGGTCTCGCCAGGGCTGACGTGTGTAGAGGGTGAACTGCCAATACACCGGCTCGCCGCTCAGATTGTCGCGGGCCGCCAACATCTCTGTCTCGTGCAGCGTGCCCGTGGCGGCGGTCAGCGTCGCCGGCGCGACGGCCGTCTGGCCGTAGGAGGCGACGAAGCAGGATTCGAACTCGGCGACGGTGAGGGGACCGTAGCGGAGTTGGCCCTGCTCATAGTTGGGCCAGGCCGGCTTCCCGTCCACCAGGACGTAGGCGTAGGAGGTGGGGAGGTTAGCGGCGACGAAGCGGCCCACCTCCTCGTAGTCGTCGCCCGTGGCCCGAGGCAGAGCGGCGCGGGTCAGTTGGGCGGTGATGGCTCCCCAGAGCGTCCAGCCGGGCGCGTAGTAGCGAGTGCGCTGGATAAAGCCGAAGCGATAGGCCCCCAGCGCCACCGGCGATACCGCCCGGTAGGTGAGGTGATACGCTTGCCAGGCCATCGCTCACCCCCCCGCCCGCAGGCCGTAGAGGGCGTAGATGAGCGCCCGTTCGGCCACCTGGCGGGCTAGCAGCAGGTCGTTCAGGTCTTTTGTCAGCGCGATGACCTGCTGCCGGTCGTTGCCGCCGCCGCTCATCAGTGGCCCGACCTCTTGGTCCCGCCAGAGGGCCTTGACCTGCTGCCACACGAGGCTGCCCCCCTCCTTACTACGGTATTGCAGGTAGAGGTAGAAGGCAAAAATGCCCTGTTCGCGCAGGACGCCCAGCGAGTTGCGCGTCACCGTCTCCACTTTTTTCCGGTCGGCCGCCTGGTCCACGATGCGGCTGCCATAGTGCGCACATTTAGTCTCCACGTTCATTCCGCACCTCCCTGCGGCAGGTTGACCACCCGCATGCGGCCAAAGCCGCGCGTGTTCATGCCGCCGACGCCCAGGTATTCCATCAGCCGCAGCCCGTCCACGGCGTTGGCCTCCACCCAGCCGCAATCCCGGTCGGGGGGGAAAGGCGTGGGCTTTATCCCCTCGCCCATCTTTGCCGGGAAGACGTAATGTTGTGGATTGTGGTAGACGACCTGGAAGCGGAGCAGGGTGCTACGGGGAAGCGCCTCGTAGGTGAAGAGCGCCTTATCCTCAGCAGCACCGGTGGCCGGGTCAATCGAGACGGATGTGCGTACCTCCAGATTGTCGTCCACCACCAGGCTAAAGAGGTCGTCGGGGACGAGGACGAGCCGTTTCTTCATCGTGGCGAGCGCGTCCGGCAGTTCCAACTTTTGCCAGATAACGTCCACCGGCAGGTCGTCACCGGCCACGTCGAGGAAGAGCCAGCCCAGGTTGAGTCCCCAACGGCGGTTGCCCGCCGGCTGGCGCACTAACTCCCTCGCGACGCGCACCCGGTGGCCGTCTGGCATCTTGTCCGCTGGCAGTTCATACCCGGCCTCGGCCAGGACACTGGGCGCGGTCGTCCACACCGGCCCGACCATACTGTGGACGGGAAAGAAGAGCACCTGCGCGTCGTGGAACTGGGCCAGGCCGTGGAAACTGCGGTTCTGCGGGCCGATGGTAAAGCCGTAGGTGACGCAGACGGGGCAGTCTATCTCGCCGCAGTGCTCGGAGCCGTTCTCCCCGCCCTTGCCGGCGCAACTGATGTAGGATTTCTGCTCCTCTATTTTTTCTTCGCCCGGTTTCACGATCTGTTGGGTCTCAGGGTTGAATGTTGGCTTTTTGTGCCGGTCGTCCTGGCGACGATACCTTCTCCTGGCCATTGCAGTGTAGGCGCGGGCGCTGCCGGCCAGGCTGGAGCCAGGGACTTTGGGCAGGTGGGTGCCCGGCTCGCGTAGTACCGTCAGGTCTACCCGGCCCAGGCGGTAGCCGCCCGTTCCCACGTGGATGGGGTCCAGCGCCAGGCCGTAATAAGTCTTTTGCCTGTAAATCTCACGCTCGGTCATTTTTTACCTCCATCAAATCTATCATTGTCAAATCCGTTGCTGTCCTGAAATCCGCGTTTTAAGAACGTGGCGGTACAGTTCCACCACGTCGAAGAAGACACCATCCAGGATGGCCTTCTCGATGGTCGCCGAATCGCCAAAGTGGCGGGCCACCACCTGTTTCGCCAGCC
>QMOE01000064.1 GCA_003648125.1 Chloroflexota bacterium | reverse complement strand
GTGCTTCACACCAGCCTGGACAATATGGGGGCGATCTTTCACCCGACGCTGACGTTGCTCAATGCCGGATGGATTGAGCGCACCAAGGGAGATTTTCAGTTCTACATAGATGGTGCGACTCGTTCCACAGCTCGCGTGTTGGAGGTGTTGGACCGGGAGCGGGTGACCATTGCATCTGCTTTGGGGGTGCGCGCCCGACCGGCTTTGAGGTGGCTGAAGGATGCCTACTCGGCGGAGGGGGAGAATTTGTACGAAGCGGTCCAGGCCAACCCGGGTTATCAGGGGATCAAAGCGCCGCGCAACCTGCGCCATCGTTACATTTTTGAAGATGTGCCCTTTAGTCTGGTACCCCTGGCTTCGCTGGGTGACCAGTTCGGCGTGGATACCTGGGCGATTGATGCGATGATTCGGCTGGCTTGTGTGATCCACGGTACTGACTATTACGAGCGCGGACGCTTGACTGAGGATATGGGATTGAAAGGACTATGCGTCAGCGAGGTGATGCGCTACGTGCAGGATGGTCAGATCGCCCCTGTACGAGCCTCGGCCGAGGCGCGGAATGGCGACTCGTGACCAGGCGCGGCGAGGTTCTTGACACCACACAGAATTTGTGGTATTATATCGCTCGTATTAGCACTCTCATAAGCTGAGTGCTAACGTGGCGAATAGCTAGATTCCAAATCACAATTCATTAAGGAGGTAGTAAGATGACATTGAATATCAAACCGTTGGGCGAGCGCGTAGTCGTCGAACCGCTGGAGGAGGATGTAGCGACCTTTGCCGGCGGCGAGTTGGTGCTCCCCGACACCGCCAAGGAAAAGCCCCAGCAGGGCCAGATACTGGCGGTAGGGGCTGGCCGTCTTGACGAGGATGGCGAACGTATCCCGATGGAGGTCAAAGTCGGGGACACGGTCGTGTATGCCAAATATGCTGGCACATCGTTCAAGACGAAGGATGGCAAAGACATTCTCTTTTTGAAAGAGAGTGACATCCTGGCTATCTTGGGATAGGCGCAGTACAAACAACTAGTTCAATTAGGAGGAATAGATATGGCAAAGCAATTGGTTTTTAGTGAGGACGCCCGGCGTTCTCTCAAACAGGGAATTGACGTTCTGGCAAAGGCCGTTGTCACCACGCTGGGGCCCAAGGGACGCAATGTGGCACTAGATAAGAAATGGGGCGCGCCCACTGTTACCCACGACGGCGTAACAGTGGCCAAGGAGATCGAGTTAGAGGACCCCTTTGAGAACATGGGGGCGCAACTGTTGAAAGAAGCGGCGACCAAGACTAACGACATCGCCGGCGACGGAACCACCACCGCTACTTTGTTGGCTCACACCATCATCACCGAGGGCATGAAGAACGTGGCCGCCGGCGCCAACTCGATGCTGCTCAAGCGTGGTATTCTGGCCGGTGCGGACGCCGTAGTCGCGGCCATCGCCGATCAGGCGATTGAGTTGACCAGCAAGGAAGAGATCGCCAACGTGGCCGCCATCTCTGCGCAAGACCGCGAGATCGGCGAGTTGATCGCCGAGGTGATGGACAAGGTCGGCAAGGATGGCGTCATCACCGTCGAGGAGAGCAAGGGGCTCGAGTTCGAGACCGAGTACGTCGAGGGAATGCAGTTCGACCGGGGTTACATCTCCCCTTACTTTATCACCAGCCCCGAATCAATGGAAGCGGTCATCGATGAGCCTTACATTCTGATCTATGATAAAAAGATTTCGGCCGCGCAGGACCTGGTACCCATCCTGGAGAAACTGGTACAGAAAGGGGCGCGTAACCTGGTCATCCTGGCCGAGGATATTGATGGCGAAGCGCTGGCAACGTTGGTACTGAACAAGCTGCGCGGTATGCTCAATTGTCTGGCGGTCAAGGCCCCCGGCTTTGGCGACCGGCGCAAGGCTATGTTGCGCGACATTGCTGCTCTCACCGGTGGGCACGTCATTACCGAGGAGGAAGGCCGTAAACTGGATAGCGCCACCATTGACGACCTGGGCCGGGCCGACAAGATCGTCTCCACCAAGGACGAGACCACCGTTGTTGGTGGCGGGGGAGATAATTCCGAGATCAAGGGCCGCATGGAGCAGATCAAGGTCGAGATTGAGAAATCGACCTCTGACTATGACCGGGAAAAGTTGCAGGAACGGCTGGCCAAGCTGGCCGGCGGCGTCGCCATCATCCGCGTCGGTGCGGCCACCGAGACCGAGTTGAAGGAAAAGAAGCACCGTGTCGAGGACGCGCTCTCGGCCACCCGCGCGGCGGTCGAGGAAGGGATCGTGCCTGGCGGTGGTGTGGCGCTGATGAATGCCCTGTCCGCGCTTGACAAGGTCAAGATGACCTATGCCGACGAGCAGACCGGAGTCAACATCTTGCGCGTGGCGCTAGAGATGCCCATCCGCAAGATCGCCGAGAACGCTGGTCAGGACGGCGCCGTGATTCTTGATACCACACGCCGTATGCAAGCGGAGAAGAAGGATGACAAGATCGGCTATGATGTGCTCAAGGGAAAATTTGTGGATATGGTGGATATGGGCATCATTGATCCGGCCAAGGTGACCAAAGGCGCGCTTTCTAACGCGGCTTCCATCGCGGCGATGGTGCTCTCTACCGAGGCATTGATCGCCGACATCCCCGAAGAAACGCCGCCCGCGCCGGCGATGCCTCCGGGAGGAGGCGGGATGTACTAGACCGACATAGTCGGTTTGCAGGTAGGTAACACAAATGGACCCTTGGGGTTTCTGAAATCCCAAGGGTCTTTGACGTATATGTCAATCGTGATATACTCACCGTTGTAGTATCTGCTTCGAAAATAGACTCAACTTTGTAGGTCACGCTTGTAGCGTGACGGATCAGAGTCGTCACGTTAAAAACGTGACCTACATTTTCGTTCTTGGTGATGTGTAAGCACTCGTGTGGAGGGAGACTGTGGATATTAAAAAGAATCTCGATTCTGTCGCTCTGCGAGCCGACTTTCCCATCCTGGCGCGGAAAGTGCACGGCAATCCGCTGGCCTACCTGGATAACGCCGCCTCGACGCAAAAGCCGCAGACGGTGATCGAGGCCCTGGCCGAATTCTACCGCACCCACTATGCCAACATCCACCGGGGGGTGCATACATTGAGCGAGGAAGCAACCGTCGCTTACGAGGAGGCGCGGGATAAGGTGGCCGCGTTTATCCACGCGCCTGACCGCTGTGGCGTAATCTTTACCCGCAACGCGACTGAGGCGATCAACCTGGTGGCTTATGCCTGGGGCCGGGCCAACGTGGGGCCGGGCGACCGTGTCGTCGTCACCGAGATGGAGCATCACAGCAACTTGGTGCCCTGGCAGATGCTGGCGCGGGAGGTGGGAGCCGAATTGGCCTACGTCTCTGTGACCGATGAGGGGCGGCTCGACCTGGAATCGCTCGACCGGCTGCTGGACGGCGGCTCGGTCAAGTTGGTCGCTTTTGCGCACGTCTCCAATGTGCTGGGGACGGTGAACCCGGTGCGAGAGATCGTCGCCAGAGCGCACGCGGCGGGGGCGCTGGCACTGGTGGATGCGGCGCAGAGCGTGCCTCACATGCCGGTGGACGTTGCATCATTGGACTGCGACTTTATTGTTTTTTCCGGTCACAAGATGTGCGGGCCGTCGGGTATCGGTGTGCTTTACGGCCGCCCGGAACTTTTGGATGCGATGCCGCCTTTTCTCACCGGCGGTGGGATGATCAGACGGGTGGGGCGGTCGGAGGCGAGATGGGCCGATCTGCCTGGCAAGTTCGAGGCCGGCACTCCCGCCATCGCCGAGGCGGTGGGGCTGGGTGCGGCGGTGGACTATTTGAGGGGGGTGGGGATGGAGGTGATCTGGGCGCACGAGCAGGAGTTGGTGACCTATGCCCTGGAGCGATTAGAAGAATCGCCGGGCGTGCGTGTGATCGGACCGCCGGCCGGCGAGCGGTGCGGGTTGGTCTCGTTTACCGTCGCATCCATTCACCCTCACGACGTGGCTCAGGTGCTCGATTGGGAGGGCGTTGCCATCCGCGCGGGTTTTCACTGCGCCCAGCCGCTCCACGAGCGGTTGGGGCTGAAAGCCACAGCGCGGGCCAGTTTCTACCTTTACAATACCCGTGAAGAAGTGGATCGGTTAGTGGAGGGGATTCAGAAAGCGCAGGGTTTGTTCAAATAGCGGAGAGCGGCCAGGATGGCCACGTTTCTCGACCGGGAGGAACGCTGGCATCTTGCCAGCATCTTGCGGCCAGGATGGCCACGTTTCTCAACCGGGAGGAACGCTGGCATCTTGCCAGCATCTTGCGGCCAGGATGGCCGCGTTCCTAAAAAACATCAGGAGGTCACGTGGAAGATTTGTACCGTGAAAACATTCTCGATCATTACGGCCATCCCCGCAATCAGGGGCAGTTGGAGGACGCGGACATTTCCTGCGAATGGGATAATCCAGTCTGCGGCGATGTAGTGCGGCTCTACATCCGGTTGGACGGCGACGTGGTGCGGGAGGCGCGGTTCGATGGTGAGGGCTGTGTGATTAGCATGGCCTCGGCCTCGATGTTCACTGAGGAGATTCTGGGCAAGACGCTGGATGAGTTGAAAGCGCTTCGAGACGAGGATATGTTCAGAATGTTGGGCATCACGCTGGGGCCGGCGCGGGCCAACTGCGGATTGCTGCCGCTGCGAGTGTTGCAGGAGGGACTTGCGCACCTGGGAGACGAGTAGCCAGAGCAACGAACAAGCTGGTGTCATTGGCCGATGCCGCCGCGCTGGTCCGCGACGGTGACACGCTGGCGCTGGGCGGGATGACGCTCTACCGTCGGCCAGTGGCCTTTGCACGGGCGCTCTTGTAGCGAAAACCGACGCCGCGTGACCTGACGTTGCTGTGCTTCACCGCTGGGTTCGAAAGCAACCTGCTGGTGGGGGCTGGATTAGTCAGGCGGGTGCGTACATGCTACTTTGGGCTGGAATCATTCGGGCTGGCCCCGATGTTTACCCAGGCGGCCACGATGGGCACGCTGGAGGTGGTCGAGGAGACGGAGGCGAGCCTGGCCTTGGGGCTGCGGGCGACCTTGGCGGGTGTGGGTTTTATGCCGGGGCTGGCTGGGCACCGACATGCTCAAGGTACGGCCCGGCGTGCAGGTGATCGCCGATCCCTACATTGGCGAGGACGTGGTCGCCTTCCCTGCCGTCACCTGCGACGTGGCAGTGATTCACGCTCTGCGGGCCGATTGGGCCGGGAACGCAGTACTGGGCGGCAACCTGGCGGTGGATGTGGAGCTATCGCTGGTGGCCAAGCGGGTGATCGTCACCGCCGAAAAAGTGGTGGACAGGCTAGACGGTCCGGTGGCCCTCAGCGGCATCCCCGTGGAGCGTGGCCCTCTTCGTGCTATCCGCTCTACCCTGTGGATGGGAAAGAACTGCTGTGCTACGCCGAGTCGTGCCCGGCCGGGTTCGAGGAGTATCTGCGCGGTTTTTTGGTGCAGGATGATCCGGGGTATCAAAGGCTGACTGCCCTACACTAGCCAGCGGCGGAACCAGCCAGTAGCCAGTTGACAGTCAAAGTAGTGCCCCATCTGCGCTGGTTCGATCAGCCTGGCCCGCTGGGTCACGCCTAGCAGCCGGTACACCTGGTGCACGATGGCAAAGCTCCACCGCGCCGTCAGGCTAGTGGAGGAGTCGCGTTGGCCGTTGACGAACAGCACCGGGCGCGGCCCAATGAGGGCGGCGACGTCCCCCATCTCGGCGTAGCGCAGAATGCCAGGGATGTCGTTACAGGGGCAGTGTTCCTCGTTCAGCGAGGTGACGACGTATTTGCTCAGGTAGCTGTTGATCAGCGCCACCTTTATCCGGTCATCCAGGGCAGCCGTGTACATAGTCAATGCGCCGCCGGAGCCGATGCCGGTCGCGCCGATGCGGGTTGGGTCAACCTCCGGGCGAGTGAGGAGGTAGTCTATGGCGTGCATCCCGTCATGGACGAGCATGCCGTACCAGGTGCGGCCCACCAGCCGGGCGGCGGCGTCGAGTTGCAGGTGGCCGATGGCATCGAGTCGGCCAAACCCGCGCAGTTCCATCGTCAGAGTGACAAAGCCGGCGCGGGCCAGTTCCAGCGCGTTGGCCCGTTGGTAAGAGCGCTTTAACCCTGCCGTTTGGGCAATAGTTCCGTGTCCTGGAAATACAACGATGGCGGGCAGTGGCTTTGAGGAAGCCTCCTCTGGCAGGAACAGGTATGCCGGTACGCGTGGGCCTTCTTCGGTGGTCAGCCAGACGAGTTCGCGCCACAGGCCATCATTCACTTGCACGCGCTCCTCGATCACAGGCTCCAGTTCTGCTGGGCCGTATTGTGGGTAGAGACGCTCTCCCACGCCCAGCAGGTCCCACAGCTTTTCGCAGAATTCGGCGCGCCACGTTTTCCATTCCTCCCGAGTTGTTCCTCTGAAGCGGTACGGAGGTGTGGCATTGGCCGCGCTGCGGATAGGAGCCAACAGTTGAGCAGCCACAAAGTCCTCATCCTGCGGACGTGTGCCTGGTGCAATGCTCTTTGCCAGTTGTCGACCCAGTTCGCCCACGCTCCCCGCCAGTTGTTTAATCATTTTCTTCATCTGCCGGGGGGGCGTTGGTTTTTCGCCGAACCGCCTGGTCAAATCGTCGGTGGCTTCTTTCAGCAGGATGCTGCGCCCGTACCGGATTCCCAGTTCCTCCTGATGGCGGCGCAGCCAAAGGTATAGATCGGCCTCCGTACGACCGGGGAAATTTTGGAGGATGCCTTGCTGGCGGATAATCTCAATGATGAGTCCATAGTGCATCTTGCACCACACTTTTACCGCCTCGTCGAAGGGGACGTCTCGCCCCTCTATCGTGGAGATGCTCTGTTGCATCACTTCTATCTCGTACAGCAGGTCTTCGTACCCATCGGGCTGGGTGAGTTCGAGTGGCGTGTCGGGGCAGATGTGGTCTATATCAGTGTGTTCCAGGAATGCGGCGTGGGCGGCTTTGCACAGCAGGCCATCTACGTCGGTGTCTGGTTCCAGCGGGACGCGGGTCTCGTACTCCCACACGTAAGCCTGGATGGTGGGGGCATTGTGCTGGCGGGCTACTGAGACGCGGTGGTTACCGTCGCGCACAAAGTATGCCTGACCGACCTTGTACAATTCCACGGGAGGAAGCCCAGTCCCCGTGCTGATTAGCCGATCAATGCGCTGCCACCGTTCCTGTAATTTGTCCTGTCGGGGAAAGAAAGCGCGGGTAAAGTCCTGGTAGCGGCCTACGCTGCCCACGATTTGGTCCAGTGGCACGTCCTCGAGACCGAGATAGGAGAGGTTGTACAGGTGCAGCTTCTCACGGACTTGTTCGAACGGCAGCAGGTCGGCCGGGCGGCGCGTGATGACGGACAAGACGTCCTGGGTGAAGGCGGCGCGTCTGGCATCTTCCCAATCCAAGATTCCACCGGTTTTTTTATAATCATTGCTCATTTGTAAATCTCACGCAACTACTACTCAGCCAGGTAGTCATTACACAGAGTCACACAGAGAAGACACAGAGAATCACAGAGAGGTAGGGAGATATTGCTTACGTTCGCCTGGAGGCGGGCAAACACTGTATTATGTGTTGAAAATTGATACGACAAGCAACTTTTTTCCCCTCCGTGAAACTCTGTGCATCTCTCTGTGTCTCTCTGTGTTACCGATTATGCCGGGCGCCTGAGCAGCAGTTACAACGTATCTTCTCAAAAAGTTGGGGCATTTGTAGGCCGGATTGGTAATCCGGCTGGTCGGAATACCATTCCGACCTACATTCCCCCGGATTATTGAGATGATACTTACAACTAACTTTTGGATGGTTACAGTATAGGGGAGGGGCTGGGGAATGTCAAGCAGAGGCGCGTGTACACGCAGCATGTTTTATGTCTCATCCAACATGTGCTTTAAAAACTGACCCGTGTAGCTGGCCTTGACCTGCGCCACTTGCTCTGGCGTGCCCTCGGCCACGGTCTCGCCCCCCTTGTCGCCCCCTTCCGGCCCCAGGTCCACGATCCAATCGGCCACCTTGATGATGTCGGGGTGGTGCTCGATGATGATGACGGTGTTGCCCGCGTCCACCAACCGATTGAGGACGGCGATGAGCTTGTCCACGTCGGCGGCGTGCAGCCCCACGCTCGGCTCGTCGAGCACATAGAGCGTTTGCCCGGTGGCCCGCTTGCTCAACTCGCGCGAGAGCTTGATGCGCTGCGCTTCGCCGCCGGAGAGGGTCGGCGCGGGCTGCCCCAGCCGGATGTATCCCAGTCCCACCTCTTGCAGGGTCTTTAGCTTGCGCTGGAGGACGGGGAAGGCGGCGAAGAATTCCATTGCCTCATCCACCGTCAAGTCGAGCACCTCGGCGATGCTCTTTTCCTTGTAGCGCACTTGTAGCGTCTCCCGGTTGTACCGCCACCCGTGACAGACGTCGCAGGGGACGTAGATGTCGGGCAGGAATTGCATCTCAATGCGCAGCGTCCCGTGTCCCTGGCAGGCTTCGCAGCGTCCCCCTTTGACGTTGAAGGAGAAGCGGCCCGCCTTGTAGCCCCGGATTTTCGATTCGGGCAGCGCGGCGAACAACTCGCGGATGGGGGTAAAGAGGTTGGTGTAGGTGGCCGGGTTGGAGCGCGGCGTGCGCCCGATGGGGGATTGGTCAATGTCTATTACCTTGTCTATGTGCTCGGCCCCCTCGACCGCGTCGTGGTCGCCGGCCGGCTCGCGGGAGCCGTGGAGCATCTGGGCCAGGCGGCGGTAGAGGATGTCCACCAGCAGCGTGGACTTGCCGGAGCCGGAGACGCCCGTGATGCAGACGAGCTTACCCAGCGGG
>QMOE01000063.1 GCA_003648125.1 Chloroflexota bacterium | reverse complement strand
CGACCGACGCTCGCTTCACTGGCCTGAGCATTTACTCCAAATGTTAAAAGTGAAGCAGGTGATGCAAATGGGATCGCGTGGTTTCGATACGCCGCCACAAAAAGCGTGGCGGCTACTCAACCGACGCTCGCTTCACTACGTCGGGCCAGGATACCGGACTCGGGGCAGGCGCAAGGCCCAGGGCAGGCGCAAGGCCCAGGGCAGGCGCAAGGCCTGCCCCTACGTCAGCAAACATTTGAAGAGGGCCTCGTACCCAGCAGCGGTGTGTTCGGTTGACCAGCGGTCGGCGATCTCTTGCCGGGGACGTGTGTAGGCCGATTTGTCGCCGATCACCTCAATGATGGCCTCGGCCAGGGCCGCGCTATCGCCCACCGGTACGATTTTTCCCATCCCCGATTGCAGCACAGGCTGACGCACGCCCGGCAGGTCGCTGGCAATCGAAGGAACGCCGCTCAACATGGCCTCTACCTGCACCAGGCCGAACGACTCGGTTGAGTTGAGACTGGGGACGAGAATCACGTCCAGGTTGGGGTAAAAGGCGGCCATTTGTAAAGGGTTCAAGATGCCTAAAGACTTCCAGTGCCCGTTGTCCTCGTAGCGGCGGAAGAGTGGGGCCAGCCGGCGGGCGGAGGTTTCCTCGCCCATCACGTTTTTGTGTTGACCGGCAAAGAGCACGCGCGCATTGGGGTAGACTTTTAACACGCGCGGCAGGGCGTTCAGCAGCACCTCGACGCCCTTCTCGGAGGCCAGCCGCGCCGCCATGCCAATCACCGGGCCGCTTCCGTCCAGGCCGTGCATCTGGGCGAAGGCGGCCACTGCGCCCGGCCCCGCCTGCGGCAGTTCCACTGGCGGGGGGATGATCTCTACTTTGCGGCGGAAGGCGCACAGGAAGGGGGAATGGTCGGCAAAATCCTGCGTGTAGGCGATCACCCGGTCGGAAAAGAGGCCGGCCAGCCGGTTCATCGCGTGGACGGCCTGATTGACGACAACGTTGAATAGGCCGGGCGGAAGTTTCAGGTCGCAGTGATAGGTCAGCGTGGTGGGTTTGCCCAGCAAGCGTCCTCGCAACGCCACACCCGCTGCATCGAACTGGGGCAGGTGCAGGCAGACGATGTCGTGCCGCAGCACCTCTCTGGTAGCCAGAAAGCCAATGGTGGGCATGATGACGCCCTTGCTGACGCGGAACAGCACCGGCGCGCGCACGACCCGCACGCCGTCCTCCATCGTCTCGTGGGGGTGGGAGCGGGGAACGTGGGTATGCGAGGTCAGCACGGTGACGGTGTGGCCGCGCGCCGCCAGCCCCCGCGCCAGCCGCTCGGCGTAGATGGTGAGGCCGCTGGTGTGAGGGCGGTAGTAGGTGAGCATGATGAGTATTTTCATAAGTTGGCGAGTGTGCAAGTTTCAAGTTTGCAAGTGGCAAGTTATACGAAAAGGTGTTGGTGGGTAGTGACCCAATCGTATAGGCGGCGGATGCCTACTTCAACGCCGACGGCGGGATGCCAACCCAGTTCGCGTTCGGCTTTGCGGATGTCGGAGATGTAGATAGGCTGATCGCCGGGGCGCCAATCGCTAATTGAGACGGGGATGGGGTGGCCGATCAACCGCTCCAGGATGGGGCCAAACTCGGCCCAGATGGACATTGTGCGCTCCGGCCCGCCACCGACGTTGTAGACTTGTCCGGCGGCGATTTTGATATTGGCGATGGCGGCGTCGTAGGCGTTGAGCAAGTCATCTACAAAGAGCACGTCGCGCACCTGCTTGCCGTTGCCATAGATGGTGATGGGCTGGCCGGTGAGGGCGGCGATGATGAACCAGGCCACCCAGCCCTGGTCCTCGACGCCCATTTGACGGGTGCCGTAAATGCAACTCTGGCGGAAGACGACTGTCGGCAGGCCGTAGATGCGGGCATAGTCACGCACGTACTGGTCGCCGGCCCCTTTGGAATTTCCGGAGAAGAAGGCATACCCATTTTGCCTGACCATCACAATGGAATTAGGTACTTGTACACAATAAACCATTCCATCGTAATCCACCCATTCACTCCGGTTTGCACCTAGGTTACATTGAGTAGTTCTAGTTGTACTTGTATAAACACGGTAAAATCCCTCTTTATCCAAAGTCACTGACGCTGCCATTCCACACTTGATCGCAATTTCCTGAATATCGTCCGCTAATCTCTGGGAAACAGTTGTGTATCTCCATCCGTGTTTGCTGTGCTTATTGCCATCACCATCCAACAAGGACTTTAGAAGAATAGTCAGTTTTTCTCGATCAAGACGCTTAATCTCTTGCGGAATGTACTTGTCGTGACTTTTATCAAATACTTTGAGATACTCGTATAACTGGCGAGACGTTGCTGTGATGTGATGCTTATCCACCACAGGCGATAGGCCAATAGCTTGCATCACAGCGATTGCCTCTTCAGATCGGCTATAAGTAGTTAATGTCACTGTGCAATTGCCGGTTTTCTGATTTTTGTAACAATGACCCTCTGAAATATACCAGCCCAAGAATCTCAACCAATCATCCATTGGGATTGGACGCGCAGGAAAGTAATGCTTATATTTGGCTACCTTTCTTACTTCAGGCAAAATAAAGTGATTGGAGTCTTTTCCTCCATTGTAATCGGCAGCGAGAAGATAAGCCATTGCCTTCCCCTCAATTTGCCGAGCTTCTAAGAGGCGCGGATTTTTCAACCCATCATGGTCGCGATCCCAAGACACCAACATTTTGTGATTGGGCGTTACACATGTCTTGAGACGACGGTTGTTTTGGACATACATTTTGCCAGTATAAGAATACGCAAAGTGGTCTATAGGCGTTTGATACTCGGCCACTTTTCGCTCAATATTATAGGTTAGAACCTGATCATTGGAAGTCAATTCGTAAAACTTTTTCCATCCTCCATCGGTAAGAATATCAGTATCGGCTGAATAACAGCAGCCGTAGGGAGAGTGAAAGTCGAGCGGCTGGGTCTCGGGGATGCCGAGCGGAAAGTCGCGGTAGGCATAGCGGGTATCCTGCTCGATCACGGCCACCTCATCCATTCCGCCGTAGACTTTGTTGGTGGAGGCGTAGAGGAAGATGGGGTTGGTGACAGCGTGACGGGCGGCTTCCAGGGCGTTAAAGGTACCGAGGGCGTTATCTTCAAAATCGGAGCGGGGGTCGGTGACGGAGGTGGTGACGGCGGTCTGTCCGGCCAGGTGGACAATTACGTCGGCGTCCTGCGCCGCGTCGGACAGGGTGTCGCAATCGCGCAGGTCGGCGACGACCAGGCGGAAGGAATCCGCGCCGTGTTGTTCGTGTAGCCAGGCGACGTTTGATTCTGTCCCCCGACGGGAAAGGTTATCGTACACCGTCACGTGCTTGCCGCGAGCGAGCAGGCGGTGGACGTAGTTGCAGCCGATAAAGCCGGCTCCACCGGTGACTAGATATTGTTTTGTCATTTGGTCTCCTCAGAGTTTTCAACAGTGATTTGAGTTTGCAGCCAGCCCAGCGAGAGGCTCTCCCGCCCCAGTCCAATCAGCCCTAACAAACAGCCCAATATGTATTGAAAGGTGTGCATGGCGAAAGCGATAGTGATTGCCTGATTCACCGGCACGCCAAAGGGGATCGTCAGTCCGTAGCGGGCGACGGCGTGAAAGACGCCCATCGCGCCGGGCGAGGAAGGGATTGCCATCCCCAGCCCCATCACGCAGACGAGGAAGGGGGCGGCCAGGGCCGGGGGTTGGGGCAGAAAAGCGCGCAGCAAGGCCCAGTAGTAAGCGATCACAAAAGTCCAAGTCACCACTGACCAGGCCAGCAGGGCCAACGCGCGCCGCCCGGAGCGCAGGGGGGCGAGGCCATCGAACAGACCATCCAGCGCCAGCGCCCAGCGCTCTCCATCCAGGCGGGGAATCCAGCCCAGCACGCGCCGCACGGCCCGCCGTCCCCAATCGGGGCGCAAGGCCAGGAGGAGCAACAGGGCGGAGGCGGCCAGGGCCGCGCCTCCGCCAATCAGGCCGGCTGTCACCGCGCTGCCGGTCTCGCTCACAAAAGGGGCCACGCCGGCCAGGAGTAGTACCACCATCAACATGTCCAGCACGCGCTCAACGACGACTGTGGAGAGGGCGGCGGCAGTGGATATTTCGCCACCTCGCGCAATCACCACCGCTCGGGCCGGATCGCCCAGGCGGAAGGGGAGCAGGTTGCTCGCCAGGTAGCCGATGTTTGTAATCCAAAAGCAGCGGGAGAGGCGCACTCTCGACCCCAGCAGCAGTCGCCAGCGGACGGAGCGGGTGAACAAAAAGCCCACGATCCCCGCAGTGGCCGGGACAAGATAGAGATATTCCGCTTGAGCCAGCGATTCTGCCATGCGGCGCAGGTCAACACCCTGCAGCGCCAAGATCAGCGCCGCCGCGCTGATGATCAATCCAAGCCATAGTTTCCATTGTCGTTTCATAGGGAAAGATTATACCATTGGGAGGCTAGTCTAGCAATTGCTCCACCCGCTCCCGATGGATCGCCTGCCAGCAAGACTGGTGTTTCTTCATATCACCCCCTAGTCGTATCTTTTCAATATTTCGGGGCAAGATATCCAAGTCTCGTCATTGCGAGGGCGCCTTTTGCCCGAAGCAATCCCCAAATAGCATCACAGGAGATTGCCACCGCGAGTACTCCACTGCGAGTACTCGTGGCAGGCGTGGCGGTGCTTCGCCGGCTGCGGCGGCTCGCAATGACAAAACGCAATTTGCCAAATTGCGCTACAACTTGCCCCGGATTATTGAGATGATACCCCTAGTCCAGGGGGCTGCGGACGGCGAGGGGGCCGCGCTTGAGGACGTGGGTGTAGATCATGGTGGTGCGGACGCTCTTGTGGCCGAGGAGTGACTGGACGGCGTGGATGTCGTAGCCGTTTTGGAGGAGGTGGGTGGCGAAGGAGTGGCGGAAGGTGTGGCAGGTGACGCGCTTTTCGATGCCGGCCCGGTGGGCGGCCCGTTTGACGGCCTGTTGCAGGGCGCGCGGGTCAAGGTGGGAACGACGGAGCAGGTTGGTGCGCGGGTCGGGGGTGAGGGCGGGGGCGGGGAAGATGTACTGCCAGGCCCATTCCCGGCCAGCGGAGAGATATTTGTGTTCCAGGGCAAAGGGGAGTGTGACTTTGCCATATCCCCGGCGCAAATCGTCCAGGTGTATCTGTTTAACGCGGCACAGGTGTTCCTGGAGGGCCGGGATGATGGCGCGGGGTAGGAGGGTGAGGCGGTCTTTCATGCCTTTGCCATCGTGGACGGTGATCTGAAGACGGGCAAAGTCGAGGTCTTTGACGCGCAGGGTGAGGCATTCGCTCAATCGGAGGCCGCTGCCGTAGAGTAGTTGGGCCGCGAGTTTGTGTGTCCCGGTCAGGAGTTCGATGAGGCGATGGGTTTCTTCTTTGGTGAGGACGACGGGCAGGCGAGCGGGTCTCTGGGAGCGGATGGGGTCAACAGGCCCCAGGTCTCGTTCGAGTATGTGGCGGTAGAGGAACAGCAGGGCGAAGAATGCCTGGTTCTGGGTGGCGGCGGCGGCGTTTTCGTTCACGACCAAGTGGGTGAGGAAAGTCTCGACTTGGGCGGCGCCCATGTCTCTGGGGTGGCGTCCACGGTGAAAGAGGATGTAGCGCTCGATCCAGCCCAGGTAGACTCGTTCGGTGCGAGGGGAGTAGTGTTTGACGCGGATGACGTCGTGCAGTGCGCGGGCAAGTTCACGGAGCAGTGGGGAGGCAGGTTGGTTCATTTGATTCTCCAATCAGTCCAGGGGGCTGCGCACGCCCAGGGGGCCCCGGTTGACAAAGTTGGTGTAGATCATGGTGGTTCTGAGGTCTTTGTGGCCGACGAGTTCTTGGACGGTGCGGACGTCGTAGCCGGATTCGAGGAGGTGGACGGCAAAGGAGTGGCGGAGGGTGATGCAGGTGATGGGTTTGGGGATGCCGGCCAGTTGGGCCGCCTTTCTGATAGCTCTTTGGGGGCCGCTTTCGCCCAGGTGGTGGCGGCGGAGCAGGTCCTCACCAGTCGCTTTCCCAGAGGGCGAGGGGAGGGCGCGGGGGTCACGCGAAAGGCTGCGGGCGGGAAAGAGGTATTGCCAGTCCCAATCCTGGGCGGCGGTGGGATATTTTTGTGCGGCAGCGGGGGGAAGATAGACGTCGCCGTGGCCTGTTTCCAGGTCGCGTTGGTAAATCATGTGGACACGACGCAGGTGTTCCTGGAGGGGGAGGACGAGGCTTTCGGGGAGTATGGTCAGGCGGGCTATTTGTCCCGTGTCGTCGCGGACGCTGATCTGGCGATAGTCAAAATCGAGGTCTTGGACGCGGAGGCGAAGGCACTCGATCAATCTCAGGCCGGAGCCAAAGATGAGTTTGGCGATCAGCCGGTTGTCGCCGGTGAGGGCGGCGATGAGTGTGATGGCTTCTTCTTTGGTGAAGATAGTGGGCAGGTGGTGGTTTTTTTTGGCTCTGATGGCAACGACGGGGGGCAGGTCAATCTTGAGCACGTGGCGGTAGAGGAAGAGAAGGGCGCTAAGGGCCTGGTTCTGGGTAGAGGCGGCGACGTTTTTATCCACGGCCAGGTGGGTGAGGAAGGCGGCGATTTCGGGTGCGCCCATTGCTCTGGGGTGGCGTTTGTGGTGGAAGAGGATGTAGCGTTTGATCCAATTGGCGTAGGCGCGCTCGGTGCGGATGGAGTATTGTTTTTCGCGAATGGCGTCGCGGACCTGGTCGAGCAGTTTTTTAGGTTGGTTGCTCATTTCGGCTCCTGGGCAAGTTGCGCGCCCCAAAATATGGGTGTATACTACGACAGGTTTGCAAGTGCCAAGGGTAAAGAACAAACGTTCTAGTGTATTTTACCACATCTATGTGATTATTGCAAGTGTTTTATGCGGATTCGAGGCAGTATAAAAGCGTGGAGGGAGCGATATGCGGCCAAAGGGCGGTATAAAATGAGCAGGGGAGGTTTTATGCAAGGAAAAAGTTGTATAAAGTGTCGAGCAAGGGAATAGAGGGGACAATTGTTCGGATAAACATAGTTGGGCGGCTCAACAGTCACGGAAGGCAAAAGGCCGATGCAATGAGACAGTGCCCTTTTCTAGCCTTGATGAGCTTTTTGCTCGTCGCTTGCAGCAGTATCCCAATACATAGTTTGGAGGTGACTACCCAAACAACCACTATACTTACACCAATTGCTCAGCCAACAAAGATGCCCAAGCCAACTCTTGCTTCCTGGACACCAATTCCGATACCTCTGACTCACACACCTTGTCCCACGCCTGCTTCAGCGGTTGTGGTAACACCGACTCTTGTTATGTTACCTCTTACGCGAACTTGGGAAGTAGGACCTGTCATACTCGAATTTATGACGCTTGTCGAGGATCCTGCACCTTTCGGGGTGAGCCGCACAGCAGCTTTGATTCTCTATTCGGATGGTAGACTGGTTATTCAAAGTGACACGGGGTTCCAAGAGCGCCATCTGTCACGTCAAGAGATATGTGCATTGCTCAATACAATTGATCAAACAGGCTTCTTCGACCTGGATATGTCACCCTACTATGAACAGCTAAACGAGCTTCCTCTAGGAGTTGTGTCAGCCACTGTCATTGAGGTCAACGCTTGGCAGCGAAGGCAAGTGTATGCAGAGGCATTATGGGAAGTCATAGACGATTCTAGCATTGAAGTACCATTCTCACTGCGAGCCGTATACTCGCTACTTAGCAATTATCAACCTGTTGATTTGCAACCATACCAGTATGAACAACTTGCTTTCACCATCCATAAATGTTCTCCTGATTACCCGTACAGGGCAGAAACGATATGGTCTCTCGGATCACCCTCTCTAGAGGAGTTGTTTGAGATGGCAGAGGAGACAGACATCACAAATCGGGAATGGGGATTCGGTTTGTTACTGAAGGGCGACACGGCTATGAAGATTTATCAAGAGATCAGCCAGATTCCCTTTCAGGGGTTCGTAGAAGATGGTGAGACATATATTGTATCTGCACGACCGTTGTTGCCTTACGAATCGCTGGAGAGCGCGGTTTCCTATAAATCCGAAATCCCTTCATTGGGCATTGTAACCAACACGGTTGTATTAACCTGTTATTCTACTGATGGTGTACTTGAAATCCCGTAGAGCTATGTCTGCGAGACAGCCGCCCAACCAGCGGTTGCAGCCGACCGCGCTACGCGCGCGCAAATCGGCGGCCACACGCGCCTTCAGCGGGTTTTCTGCCCAAGTTGCTCACGCCGAATCCGCTCGGCGGCTGAACCGCAACCGTTAGAGCGGCTTGTTCGGTTATAGTTTGTGATCATCTTAAACTCGTAGTCAAAACTAATTAGCAATAAGGAGATTGAAATGAAAGCGATTCTTGACATACCAGATGCATCTTTGTTGGCACTATTCAATATAGAGGACCTAGTTGAGTTATTCTGTCTAAGTTCTGGGGTTGAAAAACCAGATATAATTTGTTTACCTATGTACGATGAGGGAGGACCTCAATTTGAGTCCAAATTCACATCTAAAGAAAACAGTATGTGGTCACAGTATTCTTTGGAGAAAGAAGTACAAAAGATTCGCAAAAGATACCCAGAGACCCAGATTTATATGTCTTTGATGCCCACCTTGCCTGGGATTAAAGCGGGGCATCTTACATGCCGCAATCAATACGGTGGAGAAACTACAGGTGCCTGTCTAGTCAACCCTAATGTTCAGCAAATTATTCTTGATATCGTTTTAGACGTTTTAAACAGATTTGGACCTGACGGAATAGTCTTCGATCTTGTTGATATACATGGGCAAAGCTCAAGAGGTGCTGGTAAGCCAGTAAGTAT
>QMOE01000679.1 GCA_003648125.1 Chloroflexota bacterium | reverse complement strand
GGAGTGCGCGTCGGCGTACCGGTTGGAGTGCGCGTCGGCGTACCGGTTGGAGTGCGCGTCGGCGTACCGGTTGGAGTGCGCGTCGGTGTGTGGGTGGGGCTTGGCGTGGGCGTATACGTCGGCGTGATAGGTTCTTCCACATATACGGTGACCTGCCTGGTCTCGTCTATCAACTGCTCCGCAGCCCGGTGGATGACGACGTATAGTTCGTAGGTAGTGGTCTGCTGGGGACATTCCTGCCGGTCGCCATAGCCGGACACGCCCTCGCCCTGGTAGTAGACCTCCTGCACGTTCTCAGTCTGCCAGTGGAGGGTGGTGCACTCTCCACGGAGAATGTTGGTCTTGTCGGCCCAGAAATCAATCGTGGGCGGGGGTGGTTGAGTGGTGACATCGGGCGGTGGAGCGCCACTGACCTTGAAGCGGAGGTGAGCATAGTGTTTGAAAGGGCCAGGGCACGATGTGGCGCCATTCTCCACCAGTGCCACACCACTGCCGATCACCGCCGTGACACCATCAGACCAATCATCCGCGCTGGGGCCAGCGTAGGCACTGCCCATTTCGCTGCCGCCGTGCAGGAGCTTCACCATCCACTCGCATCCACCCTGTGAGTCTTCCTGAATCCAGACGGTCAGTTCGGCCCCGGCAGGCACATTGACCTGGACGGCGAGGGTTTGCTGGCAGCTAGATGCGCAAGTGCACCACCTGTCCAGGGTCACATCGTCTCCGTAGCTCAGGTCGAGGACGTGATCCTGAATCCACGGAGCCGATAAAGCCACCCTGGGTAGCAAAGCTGTCCCCAACAGCAAACCGAACACCAACACAATCGTGAGCACGAGTAACCAACGCTTTTGTCGTTCAGCCATCATCATCCTCCTCCCTTGTCGTTGTTGTTATTACGATTCGCAACAACCCCCGTTCCTCCTCCGGCAGCACCGTGCGCGGGTCCAGCACCAGCCGATCCTCCTCGATGCGGGTAATAACCGGCGGATTGGTGGCCCTGAGCGCGGCCGCCAGTTGATCGGGGTGTGGAACCGGCAGCGCGACCAGTTTCGTCGGCAGCGTCTCGCCGGGCAGGCTGCCCCCGCCGACTGTGGACTGGCCGTCCGCGACCTCGGACGGAACGCTGGCCCGCCGCAGCACCCGTCGCCAGCGGAGCGCCCGTTGCCTGATTTCCTCCAAGGGCGTGGCGATCATGCGCCAGATCGGGACCTGCTCAGTGGCCTCATCCTTCAGGTAGTGCAGCAGAGTGGCCTGCAACCCCGCCAGGCAGAGTTTATCGCTGCGCAGTGCGCGGGCCAGGGGATGGCTCTTGAGCGGTTCCACGTAATCGGCCTGCCCGACGATGATGCCGGCCTGCGGCCCGCCCAGCAGTTTATCGCCGCTGAAGCAAACCACCGCTGCTCCCGCCGCGACGCTCTCCTGCACCGTCGGTTCGTGGCTCAAGCCAAACTGGGCCGTGTCGAGCAGCGCGCCGCTGCCTAAATCGTCCACCACCGGCAGGCCATACCTGGCACCCAGTTCGACCAGTTCCGGCAGCCCCGGCTCGGTGGTGAAACCCAGGATGCGAAAGTTAGAATGGTGCGCTCGCAGGATGAGAGCCACGTCCTCGTGCGTCTCCAGCGCCGTCGCATAATCGCGCCGGTGAGTGCGGTTAGTCGTGCCGACTTCGATCAGCCGGGCGCCGCTCTCACGCATCACGTCGGGGATGCGGAAGCCGCCGCCGATCTCTACCAGTTGCCCCCGCGAGATGACCGCGCCCCGGCCCCGCGCCAGCCCGGTCAGCGCCAAGAGCACCGCCCCGGCGTTATTGTTGACCACCAGCGCGGACTCGGCCCCGGTCAGTTGGCACAGCAGCCGCTCGGCGTGAACCGTGCGGTGGCCGCGCCGCCCGGCTTGCAGATCGTACTCTAGCGTGGAATAGCCCCGGCTCACCTCCTCCATCGCTGCCCGTGCGGTGACCGAGAGGGGCGCGCGCCCCAGGTTGGTGTGGATGATGACGCCGGTCGCGTTGATAACCGGGCGCAGCGTGGGGGCCAGTTGCCTTTGCAAACGGGAGCGCGCGCGCCTCAGCAGTGGGACAATGCCCGGCACGTCAGCCCCGGCCCGTATTTCATCGCGCACTGTGTCCAGCGTCTCGCGCAGCGTGTCCACTGTTTGACGGTGGCCGTAGGCGACGATCAGTTCCTGCACAATTTCTTCGTCCAGCATCCGGTCAACGCTGGGGAGTTGGCGCAATTTGTTCGTTTGATCATTGATCATTGGGGTATCCTCTGCCGTATTTTTACTACCGGACACTTTTGCCAAGTTTCTGTTACACAGAGATTCACGGAGGATTCACAGAGACGCCTGTCTGCCGACAGGCAGGCACAGAAATTCTTTGCAGGAATCTGCCAGTACGAAGCGACTCTTTTGTTAGATCATCCAAATTTCAACATCTCAGTGCATCTCTGTGCTCTCTGTGTAACTGATTTTGGCTTCTTGGAAAAAGTGTCCGGTAGTGAAGCCGTATTATACTCCGAAACTGGGCAAAAGACCAAG
>QMOE01000062.1 GCA_003648125.1 Chloroflexota bacterium | reverse complement strand
CGATAGCGACAACGATAGCGATAACGACGACGATAGCGACAATGATATGACACCAGCACTGACAGGTTAATGAAACAACCTCGCTCCCATACACACGCAAAGCGAAAACCAGCCCTCAGGTGGCGTACCTGGGGGCTTGTTATCGGATTGGTCATGGGTCTGATTATATCCCTGGTGCGGGGCGGCGGCCTTCTCAGCACCTGGCGCTTGAGCAGTACCGATTTTCTGCACGGCGACATCTCGCCGGGCGACGAGATCATCATCGTAACCATTGACGATGCCAGCGTCGCGCAATTGGGGGCCTGGCCCTGGCCCCATTCCACGCACGCCCGGCTCATCGAGACCTTGTCCCAAGCCCGTGTGATCGGCATAGACATCCTCTTTGAAGAAACAGAACCAGATAGCGCTCTGGTCGAAGCAACCACGAGGGCCGAGAACATTATCTACCCCATCATGGCTGTTCTCCCGGAGCAGGCCGGGCCGGGGATCATTCCGGCGCAGGCGCTGATCGAGCCTGCACTCCCCTTGCAGGCCAGCGCCGCCGGAATGGGAACAGTCAACGTACTGCCCGATAGCGACGGCGTGGTGCGGCGCGTACCCCTGGCGATCCAGAAAGATGACCGTCGGATAGAGGCCCTGAGCCTGCAAATTCTGCGTCGCTATCTGGGCCTGCCCTTTGTCCCGCCGGGCGAGCTGGACGGTAGCACATTCGTTGTCGGCCCCATTTCGATCCCCGTGGATCAATGGGGGCGCATGATGATTCATTTCGCTGGCGAGCCAGGGACTTTTCCTACTGTCTCTTACGCCGACGCGCTCTCGGGAACAGTTTCCCCTGAGACCTTTCGAGACAAGATCGTGTTGGTCGGCCAGTTGGGGCTGACGGGCGGCGGCGACAATCACATAGCGCCCACCTCGCACAGCGGCTGCCCTATGTCCGGCGTGGAAGTGCAGGCTAACGTCATCCACGCCATCCTCAAGCACCGCTACCTGCGCGAGCAAAGCCTGGCAAGCGACGTGGGCGTAATACTTGGCATGGCCTTGCTCAGCGGCCTCATTCTGCCCCGCGTACGACCGCTATGGGGATTACTTTGCTCTCTGTCTTTCGGCATGGCCTACTGGCTGGCGGCTTTTGTCGCCTTTGACCGGGGGCTGGTGTTGGACCTGCTTTATCCAACCACCGCCCTGGCTCTGAGCCACGTCGCCATCGCCTCCGGGCGCATCATCGCCGAGCAGCGCCGCCGCAGCCGCGTGACCGACCTGTTCGGGCGTTACGTCTCCCCTGACGTTGTGCGGGAGATACTCTCCCGCTCCGAGACGGCTCCCCTCGAACTGGGCGGCGAGCAGCGGGAGATCACCGTCCTCTTTATAGACGTGCGGGGCTTTACCACTTTTTCGGAGAACCTCAGTCCGCGCCGCGTGGTTGATATTCTCAATCGCCACCTGGCCTGCATGGCCGAGGTCATCCTCGAACACGGCGGCATGGTGGATAAATTCACCGGCGATGGGTTGATGGCGCTCTTTGGCGCGCCCCTTCCCCGCCGCGATCATGCCATACAAGCGGTGCGGGCCGCGGTAGCATTACAGGCGTGCGCTCAAGAGGTGAACGACGACGACGCGCTGCGGTACGGCATCGGCATCCACACTGGAGAAGCGGTGGTGGGGAACGTCGGCAGCCGGCGCCGCCTCGACTATACCGCCATCGGCGACACGGTCAACTTGAGCTGTCGCTTGGAGTCGGTGGCTGCGCCGGGGCAAATCCTGATCAGCCGGACTACCTACGAGCAGGTACGAGGCGAGGTGCAGGCGCGAGAGATCGGGCCGGTATCGGTCAAGGGGCGGCACGAGGCCGTGGTGGTCTACGAGGTGCTTGGCGCGCGCGCCGGACAAGTTGCGTAGGCGCGATTTGGAAATCGTGGCTACATTGCTCAAAATCGGCTATGGTTCTCGTTTGGGCCAGATGTAGGGCAAGTTGCCAGGACGCAATTTGTCAAATTGCGCTACGGGTGACCGAACGACGATCAAGGCGTTACTACTCGGGATCCCTGTGATGCGTCATTCCGAGCGAGCGCAGCGAGTCGAGGAATCTCTACTTGCGATGACAAGTGTGGTCCCGACAGGAGATTCCTCGACTCCTTTCAGTCGCTGCGCTCCTTTCGGTCGCTCGGAATGACGATGGCTGAGCAGTAACCTCAAGGCTTCAAAAGAGAAACCGCCCCGTGATTTGGCTCACGGGGCGGCTGCATTTTACCCTCGCTGTAGAGGTATCTTTTTGGGATGGTTCACCCGGCCGTGAAAAGTGCCGAGATGTTTGCGGCTGCTCAGCCTCGGCGCCGCCCCGCTTTTTCTCGTAACGGAAATTACTGGCACGAGTTGCTCCTTTGCCCGATCAATTTTTATCCTTTGTTGCGCATCTCCCCAAAGCAAGTATAATCAGGACACGCCAATATGAGCACCTCTGCTTTACGCATCCGCATCTTTGGCTCGCTCGAACTGACCAAAGAGGGCAAGCATCTCTTTACACCTTCCTCCCCCACGGCTCGCTCGCTGCTGGCTTATCTTGTTCTGCGTCACGATCAGCCCATTCCCCGCGACCGCTTGACGGGCATCTTTTGGCCGGAGCGAACCGACGCCCGCGCCCGCCGCGCACTCTCTCAGGCGCTGTGGCAGATCCGTTCCGCGCTCGGCTCCGCCGCCGACCGGCTGGCAGCGGAGCGGGATGCCGTCACTTTTGTATTCCGTCCTGGCGACTGGCTAGACGTGGAAGAGTTTGAGAGCAAAACGCAAGAGGCAGGAAGCAAGGAGCAGGGAACAGGAGGCCGAAGGTGGACCGGCGATTCTTGCCTCCTGCTTCTTGATTCTTGCATCCAGTTGTACCGCGCCGATTTTTTGCAAGAGTGCTACGACGACTGGGCGCTCCTGGAGCGGGAGCGATTGCGAGAGCTATACCTGAGCGCGCTGGAGCAGTTGATCACGTTGAGCAAGCAGCAGGGCAACTATAAGCAAGCGCTCGCCTACGCTCAACGGTTAGCCGCCGCCGACCCGCTGCGAGAAGCGGCCCACCGGGAACTGATGCGCCTCTACCATCTCCTGGATCGCCCCCAGGCCGCACTGGAGCAATTCGCCGCGTTACGCGATCTACTGGCGCGGGAACTAGATATTCCGCCCACCCCCGCCACACTTGCCCTCTACCGGGAGATCGCCGCCGCGCTGGAGGAGGCCGGGCCTTCCCACCTCCCCGTTGCACTGCCCCCGCCCCCCTTGCTGCGCGACCTGGCCCATTTGCCCTTCGTGGGACGGACGAGTGAGCGGGCCGCGCTGCTAGACGGGTTGCAAACCACCATCCAGGGTCGCGGTGGACTGGCTTTGATCGAAGGGGATGCCGGCGTCGGCAAGACGCGCCTGGTCAGTGAGGTCATCGCCGACGCACAGTGGCGCGGCTTCCAGGTCGGTCTGGGCAAGGCGGACCCGCTAACCGCCTCGGCGCCGTACCAACTCTTGCACAATGCCCTCTCCCCCCTGCTGACACCTCTGCGCGTCGCGCAACTGGCGGAACTGGTCGATCCGCTGTGGCTCAGCGCAGCCGCTCCACTCTTGCCGCCCATTGCTGCACACGCGCGCCATCTCGCTGTTCTCGCGCCTCTCGACTCGCGAGAAGAACAGCGCCGCCTGCAGGAGGGGTTGGCTCAATGCCTGATCGGGCTGGCCTCCGCGACGCCTCTCTTGCTCGTCCTGGAAGACCTGCATTGGGCGGACAAAGTTACCCTGGCGACATTGTCCCAGTTGGCTGCCTACCTACCAGAGAGCCGCGTGTTCCTCATACTCACCTACCGCACCGCCGAGGCGCGCGAGATGGCCGCCGTCTGGGAGACGCTCGGATCGCTCGACCGCGCCCATCCGCTCGCGCGGCTGCGCTTACTGCCCTTTGAACGCGCGGAGACGGTGGCGCTGGTTCAACGAGCGTTGAGCGTGATGGACACACAGACCGTCGCGCTCGCCGAGCGGCTGCAGAAAGAGACGGGAGGTAATCCGCTCTTTCTGATAGAGACCCTCAAATCACTCTGGGAGCAAGGCGACCTGGCAACGTCGCCTCACGGCGGCTGGCTTTTTCCCCCTCGAGACAGGTCGCTCCTTATGCCCGCCTCGGTCCGGGAACTCATCGGCGAGCGGGTGGCGCGTCTGGCCCTGGCGCCGAGAACCGCGCTCGAACAAATCGCCGTGCTCGGAGAGGACGCCGATTTTGCCATTCTTTCCCAAATCAGCACAGCGGAGACTGTCTCTCTGCTCGCGGCGCTGGAAGACCTGACCAGGTACGGCTTTCTGGTCGAGACCGAAACTCACTATCGCTTTGAGCACGACTGCATCCAAGAGATGACTTACCAGGCCATTCCTCCCGAGCGCAGACGGGTGCTGCACCGGCGGGCTGGCGCTTTCTTGAGACAACAGCACCCCGAACGGATCGAGTCGCTGGCCCGTCACTTTAGTCTGGGGGAGGTTTGGGACAAGGCCGCCGATTACAGTCGTCGGGCCGGAGATCGGGCCAGGGCTGTCTACGCTGGCGGTGAGGCGGTTGGTTACTATACTCAGGCATTGGAGGCATGGGAACACCTACGGTCACCCGATGAGGAGCTTGGCCCGGCTCTCTACCAGGCGCGAGGAAAAGTCTGCCAGGAGACCGGGCGGTTCGATCAGGCGGAGGCCGATTTCGAGGCGGCCCGTGGTCTTGCGGAGCAGGCAGGCGACGAAGCCAGTCAAGCCCGCGCCCTCAACCGCTTGAGCTATCTGCGGTTCCAGAGAGGGGATTTCGAGGACGCAATAGCAGTCGCTGAACGGGCGTTAGGTCTAGCGATAGCCATTGGCCTCCAGTCCGAGATCGCCGCTGCTCTGTTCAACAAAGCCAATGCGATCCGCAACCTGGGTCACTACCGGGAAGCTATCGAACCATACGAGCAGGCTGCGGCTATCTTTGAGCGACTAGACGAGCAGGCGCGCCTGGCCGACTGTCTCAATCGCATGGGGGCCGCTCGCTATCACACGGGCGACTATGCCGGAAGCCAGATGGCTATCGAACGATCTCTCGCCATCCGTCGCCGGTTGGATGACCGGGTGGGTATTTCTTATTCCCTCGTCAATTTGGCCTCTTTGTGCTACTACCGAGGGCAGTTCACCATCACCAGAGATGCCTCTCAGGAAGCGCTGGAGATCGCTAGCGCTATTGGCGATCCCTACGGCGAGGATGCGGCCTTGCATTGCCTGGGACTGGCGATTCTGGAGCGGGGTGACCCCGCTCAGGCTATTCCTCTCTTCCAGCGCGCACTCGAGGTCGCGCGCAAAATTGGCGATCGGCCTTTGGAACCCGAGTCCTTGGCCGGGTTGGGAACTGCCTATCAACAGCTAGGGGATCTGGGACAGGCCCAGGAGATGCTGGAGCAATCTCTGAATTTATCGTCCATCAGCGCCGAGCAGTGGCAGGTACAAACGATCCATGGCCGCCTGGCGCGGCTGTTCCTGGCCACGAATCGGGGCCAAGAGGCGTTGGCTCACGCACGCGTGGGGCTGCAAGTAGCTCAGGAGTTAGGCGATCCCTGGGTTTTGGGGGTGGCGCGACAGGTAATGGGGAAAGTAAGCGCGCATCTGGGCAGTGCAGAGGCCGTTGCTGAACCAGGTTCCCATTTCGAGGAGAGCATTCATATTCTGCGCGAGGTCGGCGCTGAGGCAGAATTGGCCCGCAGCCTGGCCGCCTACGGGCTTTACCTGAGACGTTCCGCCGGCAAAACTCAACGCAGCGCGGCGCTGCTAGGTGAGGCTAGAGCCTTGTTCCAACAGTTGGGCATGGCAAGAGACCTGTCCCAACTCGCGGCGGATGAGAGCGCCGCCTGCTCGCGGCCTGGTCAGATCCAGGTACGCCTGCCGGCCGCCTCCGCCCCCACCGGCCGCCCCCTACGCGAGGACGAGTTCGTAGAGGTCGTTTGGACCATCGCTGCGCCGGAGGACGATGAGATTGCCGGCAAAGCGGCCCGCCGCCGCCATTGCATCCTGCGGCTGCTGCGCGAGGCCGCCGCGCGATCCGCCGCTCCCCCCGTGGCGGCCCTGGCCGATGCGCTGGGCGTCAGTGCGCGCACCATCAAGCGCGACCTGGCCGCTCTGCGCACAGCGGGCCACGACGCGCGGACGCGCGGCAGTCGTTAACTCAACATCCCGAGTCTCCCCGTCCCCTCACCTCTCTGTCTCCGCGCCTTCTTGCAAAAATGTCCCCAAGGTTCCTCTGACCCCACTCCTCATTTAGACAGCGGCGAGACACTCTTGTGGTATGTTTCACTAGAAACACACATCAACCACGAGGAGGTTTGCCGTGAATCACAAGCGATACTCTCATATCCTGCTGGCGCTGCTGGTCCTGGTCGCAGCCGCGCTTGCCTGCGGCCCCACCGCTGCCAACACGCCCACCGTCGCCGTCGTCGCGCCGCCCAATGGCGCACAGGTGGCGGCCGGCCAAACGGTCGAGGTGCAGTTCCGCGCCAAGGGTGACGACCCGGTCGCCTGGGTGCAGATGACGGTGAATGGCGACGTCGTCGCCATCCAGCAATCGCCGTTGGACGAGGGGCAGACCCCATTGGAGGGCATCTTGCGTTGGACTCCAAACGCGGCCGGTACTTTTAACCTGATCCTCACTGCGCACAGTGTCTCCGGGCAGGAAAGCGAGCCGGCCGCCGTCTCAATCCAGGTCGTCGAGGCTGTGGCAGATGCACCCACGCCTACGCTCATACCAACGCCCCGTCAACAGGGGCCGACGCCGACCCGCCCGCCTGCCCAACCCACGTCCACGACGAAACCAGGCCAGCCCACACCCACCACCAGGCCCGCTCAACCCACTGCCGTCCCGCCGACCAATGTCCCGCCGACCAACGTCCCACCGACCGCCGTCCCCCCGACTCACATCCCGCCTACTGCCGTCCCACCCACCAACACCCCCATCTCGCCCGCGATCACAGATTTCCACGCCGACGCGTATACCATTGACCCTAACCAGTGTACCACCATCTACTGGGCAACCGATCACGCCACCGAGGTGCGCCTGAACCAGGAAATAGTGTCCGCCAGCGGGAACCGCGTCTACTGCTACGGCGACCTGGGCAGCGGCCCCAACGAGTTCAACCTGCAGGCCACGAACGGCAACGAGACGGCGATGCAGACCCTGACCATCGTGGGACTGGAGCCGCAGGTGCTCGATGCCCCTTTCGCCCCCAACTTGAGCGGCAGCGTCTCTAGCCTGGGGATTGTGGACAGCCTGATCTATCCCGGTGACGATACGGCTAACAACAACTATATCGGCTTTATCACCTTCGATCTCACCAGTCTGCCGGGCGACGCCACAATCAAATCCGCCTCGCTCGACATGGGGTGGTGCTCCCTCAGGGGGGCTCCTTTCTCCGACCTGGGGCAACTTTACGTGACCTATCTCTACTATGGCGACCTGGACTCGGGCGATTACAGCGCCAGCGGCGGCGAATACGTAGGCAGTGTTTATGATTGTCCGGGCGGCGTGGTAGACGTGACCAGTTCAATTGACGTGCACAAGACCCAAGCCTACTGGCAGGTCACGCTGAGTTGGCCCGTGTCTTCCGATTTTGACAGTGAGATAGACGACGTCACCTACAGCGCGCCATCGCTGGAAATCGTGTATATGCCGTAGGGCGGGCAAGTACGCAGGTTTGCAAGTGGGCGAGTGGTGCAGGTAAAGGGGGAGTATGAGAACAGAGCGACCCCGCAGCAACTCTTTCGTCCTGCGCATCTGGTGGGAGGAAGAGGGCTGGCGCGGCTGGGTGCAACACGCTGCCTCCGGCGAGACCCGCTACTTTGAGCGGCTGGCCGACCTGCTGGCTTTCGTCGAGGCGCAGACCGGCCCGCTGGAGCAGGTAGCGGCGGACAGAGCGGAGAAAGGGGATGATGAATGACTAATGACAAATGAGCAATCACGCATCACGTTACCAATCTACCAACTTTACAACTTTAAAGGAGGAACTGAAATGAAAGAGCAAGAAAAACAAACCTTGGTCATCAACGTCAACCTGACGCGGGGACTGGTGACTCTGCTGACCCTGGCCCTGCTGACCACGGCCTTCCTGGGCTACCTGGCCTGGGGTCAGCGCGAGGTTGTTGCCTCCAGCCCTCAAGCCCCCGCAGCTGGCTCCACCGGTCTGCGCCAATACTATCTGACAACGATTTCCTACGATGGCAGTGCCGCCGATGTCGCCTGCGCGTCTGGCTATCACATGGCCTCCCTGTGGGAGATCCTGGACCCCTCCAATCTCGAGTACAACGCCATCCTGGGTTGGACGGTGGGTGACAGCGGTCAAGGACCAATTGCCGGCTACTTTGGCTGGGTGCGCACGGGCTGGAGCAGCGACAACCCCAGCACTGCCGGGCAGGGCAACTGCAATAGCTGGAGCAGCAACAGTGGCAGCAATTATGGAACGCAGGTTGGCCTATCCAACAACTGGACTGCGGCAGAAGATATCCACGTCTGGAATGCAACTACCATTAGTTGTGACTTTACGAGGCCTGTCTGGTGCGTGGAGGATTGATAGCATGGCCAAGAGAGTGAGCCTCAGAATTCACTATAGCCGGCGGTCGGGCTTGGCGGCCCTGCTGACCCTGGCTCTGCTGGTCGCTGTCTTCTTGGGCCACCTGGCCTGGGGTCAACGCGAGGCCGCCGCCTCCGGCTCGCAGGCTTCCCTGGCCGCATCCGCCAGCCTGCGCGGATACTACCTGACGACAAGTTTCTACAACGGAGCGAATGCCAGTACTGTCTGTGACAGCGGTTACCACATGGCTTCCCTGTG
>QMOE01000678.1 GCA_003648125.1 Chloroflexota bacterium | reverse complement strand
TTACTCTCACGGGGTTCGAGGCCGACTATAGCGCGGCAGTAGCCCGCAGCCGCAAGGTGGCCGGGCGGCTGGTCAAGGGCATCGGCATGCTGATGCGCAAGAACGGCGTCGAGGTAGTCGAGGGATGTGGGGTGCTGAAATCGCCGGATATGGTCGAGGTGGCATTGAGCGCAGGCGGCACGCGCACGCTGGCGACGCGCTCGTGTCTCGTCGCCACCGGCGGGCGAGCGCGTACCATCCCCGGTATCACCCCCGATGGCGAGCGCGTGCTGACCTCCCGCGAGGCCATCGTGCTGCGCGAGTTACCCGCTGCGGTAGTCATCGTCGGGGCCGGGCCGATTGGGATGGAGTTCGCCCACGTCTGGCGCACCTACGGCACCCAAGTCACCGTCGTCGAGATGCTGCCCCACGCACTGCCGCTGGAGGATGAGGAGGTCAGCGCAGAGGTGGAACGGGCCTTCAAACGGCGTAAGGTGCATCTTCTGACCTCGACGCGCGTGCAGGGGGTGGAGACGACTAACGACGGCGTGCGGGTGAGCGTGGCGGACGACGAGGGCGACCAAGTGCTGGAAGCAGAACGGGTGCTCATCGCCATCGGCGTGCGGCCCAACAGCGAGAATCTGGGCCTGGAGGAAATCGGCGTGCGGGTGGAACGGGGATACGTCGCCGTGGACGACCACCTGCGCACCAACGTGCCCGGCGTCTACGCCATCGGCGACGTGACCGGGAAACTGCCGCTGGCCCACGTCGCCTCGGCTCAGGGCATCGCCGCGGCAGAGACCATCGCCGGGGTGGAGACGCACCCGCTGGACTATGACGCTATGCCGCGCTGCACCTACTGTCAACCGCAAGTAGCCAGCTTTGGCCTCACCGCAGCGCAGGCAACTGAGCGCGGGTACGAGGTCAAGGTGGGCAAGTTCCCCTTCCGCCCCAGCGGCAAGGCGCTGGCGTTGGGCGACCGCGATGGCTTTGTCAAGATCGTGGCCGACAGGATCAGCGGCGAGATACTGGGCGCCCAGTTGGTCGGCCCGGAGGTGACAGAGTTGCTGCCGGAACTGGTTCTGGCCCACAACTGCGAGTTGACGCCGGATGAGATCGCCCGCAGCGTGCATGCTCACCCCACGTTGAGCGAGGTACTGATGGAGGCCGCGCACGGGGTGTTTGGGAAAGCGATACACCTATGACACCTCTTCGGGATTACCATATCCATACCAACTTTTCCTGCGATAGCGACGCGGAGATGGCGGCAGCCTGCGAGGCGGCCATCGCCCGCGGGATGGGCGAGATCGCCTTCACCGACCACCTCGACTTTGGGCCTGCCGACCCACGCAACTATTTTCGCCCGGTCGAGTACCTGGCCGAAATCGAGTGTTGCCGGGCCATCTACGGCGACCGGCTGACCATCCGCGCGGGGGTAGAGGTGGGCGAGCCGCACCTCTTTCCCCGCCAGGCGGCGGACGTGCTGGCCCTGGGCGACTTTGACTTTGTCCTGGGCTCGGCCCACTACGCCGATGGGATGCAGGCGGCCTGGAAAGAGCGCTTTTTCGAGCAGCCGCTGCGCCAGGCCTACGAGGCTTACTTCCGGCAGGTGGTGCGCCTGGCTGCGAAAGGCGACTTTGACGTGCTGGCGCACCTGGACCTGGTCAAGCGGGATGCGCGCAAGTTTGGCAAAGTCTACGACGGGCCGGGGCCCTATGCGGAAATGATCCGCACCGCGCTGCGCTCCCTCGTCGAACGGGGCAAGGGAATCGAGATCAACACCTCGCCGCTGTGCCGGGGACAAGCGGAACCCTGCCCGTCGCTGGAGGTGCTACGCTGGTACCGCGAACTGGGCGGCGAGATCCTCACCTTTGGCTCCGACGCCCACCGGCCGGAGGACATTGCCTCCAATTTTGACGTGGCACTAGAGATGGCGCGGGCGGCGGGGTTCACGCATCTGGCGCGGTTCGAGAGGCGGCGGGTCTCGTGGTGGGAGATATGACCGCGCGGACAGTTGCCAGGACCGATGGCTCGTGATAGAATAGAGTTAGTCGCAATATTGTCGTCTTTATGAACTACAGAGACCATCTGCCGCCCCACTTCCACGCCAGGTATCAAGGCCAAGAAATCACGATTGAGATTCAGACAGGAATCGTGAAAGGGGAAATGTCAAAACGGGCACTGCGAATGTTGTTCGAATGGTCAGAAAGATACCAAGAGGAATTGTTGAGGAATTGGGAACGCGCCAGGGCACGACAGCCATTAGAAAAGATACCACCGTTGGTGTAGGGGTGGAGATGTTCTTGCACGTGATCAGCGTGACATATCTAGGGGAATACAAGTTGAGATTGACTTTCGACAATGGCGTCACCAAAGACGTGAACTTGCGAGATGAACTGTACGGTGAGGTCTTTGAACCATTGAAGGACGCGGATCTTTTCCGACGAGTGATGGTCAATATTGACACCAACACCATTGAATGGCCTAATGGGGCCGACTTTGCTCCAGAGTTCTTGTACGAAATGGATCAATAGGTGGATAAAAAAGACGCCAAGCGTACC
>QMOE01000061.1 GCA_003648125.1 Chloroflexota bacterium | reverse complement strand
TCCTCTCGCACCACCTGGACGATGCGCGGCAGCACCTCGGCGACGTCCGCGTGAATCACTACTTCCGCCTGTGAATCCAGATAAGTCTCCTGGTAATTCACGATAATCACTTTCGCTCCGTGCTGATGGGCGATCAACGGCAGGCTTGCGGCCGGCACCACTTCCAGACGAGAACCGGCCACCAACATCAGATCGCAGAGTTGAGCCTCGCGGCGGGCCTCATTGAGCACCCTCACCGGCAATTGTTCCCCAAAAAGAATGACGTTAGGCTTCATCACCCCGCCGCAGTCTTTGCACACGGGCACTTGCCCGTCGGCTAGAAACTTATTGATAAGCGGCGGCGCAGACACGGCCTTGTAGCAACGGATGCAGGTCGCCTCCCGTATATGGCCGTGCAACTCCAAGACCCGTTGTGATCCGGCCCGCTGGTGCAGGCCGTCAATGTTCTGGGTAATTACTGCTCGGAGCAGTCCCATTTCCTCTAGCGCGGCCAGTGCCCGGTGAGCCGGGTTAGGCCTGGCGCTGAGCATAATCCTGACCAATGGACGAATCCAATCATAGAACGCCTGGGGGCGCAGGCGGAAAGCGAGGATCGAGGCCACGGCCATCGGGTCGGTCTTCTCCCACAGACCAGACCCAGGGCTGCGAAAATCGGGGATGCCTGACGGCGTGCTGTGCCCCGCTCCGGTGAGGGCCACAGTGTGCCGCGCATGTAGCACTAATTGCGCCGCGCGTTCAATGTCACGTTCCAATGTCATGGGTTCGACCTTCGTAACTATCCTCCCGCAGGTTCTCAGGAACCTGCGGGAGGATTAATAGACACCTCAAAGCAAGGATGGCTGAGAGACGCCTAGCCGCAACCGCTCTCCGCCGGCAATTCGATGCGCGTAACGGGTCGGCTCCGGTAAACGATATTTCCGGCAGCAGTTCAACACGTAGGCCACTGCTGTCTCCAGATCCACCTTGTGCCCGATAGATACGTAGACTGGCTTTACCCCATCCCGTGTGCGCACCACCATGCCGATAATTTCGTCACCATCGGTCAGACGAGCCGTGGAACCCCGTGTCTCAGCAGGCTGGTGATGCTCACCACACAGACGCGATTTGGCGCAGCCAATGCTCGGTCTGTCTACCAGCACCCCGATGTGAGTGGCAATTCCCATCCGCCGGGGGTGAGCCAGCCCTTGCCCATCGAAAATCAGTAAATCGGGTTCGGTGCGCAATTGCTCCAGTGCATCCATCACCACCGGTCCCTCGCGGAAAGCCAGCAACCCGGGGATGTAGGGAAAAGCCACCGGCCGCCGGCCCAGCGCATAGTCCACAGGCTCTAGTTCGGGGTATCGGAGAACCACCACCGCCGCCTGGGCCACCTCGCCCCGAAAACCGACGTCCACGCCGGCCACCGTCCGTACCGTCTCTACTCGGTTCTCGGTTATCACCAAAGACCGCAGGCGCTGCTGAATGGCGATAGCCTCCTGCGGGGTGACGTCCCAGCGATGCTGAAATGATTTGGTCATTGCATTCTTGGTCATTGGTCATCTGCGGCTTTGCCGCGCTATGCTCACTTCACCAGCAAGCGCGCCAGGTCACGAAACTGGGTGGCCGTCAGGCTGTCCGGCTGAGAGGTGACGATAGGTACTCCTGCTTTGGCGGCGTGGAAAAACAACTCCGGCGCCGGGGTAATTACTCCGATGAGTGGGCTTTGCAATAGCTCCTCAATAACACTTCGTGTGTATGTAGCGGCCGAGCGCGACCGGTTCACCAGCACGAAACCTATTTGTCCTCCGTAGATGTCCATACTTGCTAACCTGATCAACATCGCCTGCGCCAGAGTAAGGGCCACCGGGTCCGGCTCCACGGTAACGACGACGTAGTTACAATGCTTAAGCGCTGCCTGCGTGGCCGGACACAACCCGCTGCCCAGGTCCAGCAGTACGTAATCAGCCATCCTCTTCAACTGCTCCACGATTGCATCTGCGTGCTCAGGAGTCATCTCTGGTATTGCCCCTTCCACGTCGTGCGCCGCGATGAGCACCCGGACACCACTGGCGTGAGAGGCCAGGCAGCCCTCGACCAAATTGGGGGTGATTTGAGAAGGGAGCTTCTCCAATAAAGTGGCCAGGCTCGCTCGTGAAACCAGGGAGAGATGATGAGCCACCGCTCCTCCCCAGGTGTGAAGGTCGGCCAGGATCGCGCTGTGCCTTTCGCCGATCTCTTCGCGCAGCGCCAGGGCCACGTTCACGGTCAGTGTCGTCGTCCCCGCGCCACCCTTGACTCCCAGAAACCCAATTACCTTCGCCCGCGGAGGTGCAGTCTCCGCTTCGAGGCGAGCACGGGCCAGCAACGCGCGCACACGGGCTATCAGTTCTGCGGGCAACACCGGCTTGGTGACGTAATCATCCGCGCCGGCCTGGAAACCCATCACCCGATCCTCGGCTCGGCCCTTGGCGGTGAGCATGATAACCGGTGTGCGTGCCGTCTGGGGCATGGCCCGCAGGCGCCGACACACCTCATAGCCATCCATGTCCGGCATCATTATATCAAGAATGACGAGGTCCGGCGGATCCGCCTCAGCTTTAGCCAGAGCCTCAGGGCCATTCTGAGCCACCGTAATCTCAAATCCCTCCCGATGCAACGCATAGCCCACCAGCTTTAATGCATTCGGGTTATCATCAACGATCAGAATCCTGGCCGACATAGATTTTCCTCCTCTACCCCCCTGACCATCCCTCAGATTCGAAACCTACAGGAGAGTTCGTTGGATAGTATAACATATTTCCAGCGTTTTTACAACACAACTTGACAGTTTTCCACTTTTGGTATAATATATAAATATTCCTTTATAGATCACCAGGGCCATAGTACCAGACGGAAAGAGTAAAACGATGGACAATCTGAGCAGCAAACTACGACCAGGCGCAGAGACTTGGAGGGAGCTCAAGGGGCTTCGTAACTACTTCCGTGCGCTGGGCGATGTGATTCGCTTGGAGATCATCCACCAACTGGCGTGCACAGACGAGATCAGCGTCTCACAACTGGCGGATATGCTGCACCTGAGTCAGCCCCTGGTCTCCTGGCACCTGAGCCGTCTCAAGAAAGCCGGCCTTATCAATGTCCGTCGGGAGGGCCGACAATCCCACTACTCGCTGGCCTGGCAACAGATTCAACAACGCCAGCAGGAGTTTGCTCAGCTCATCGGCGAACCACCACGCCACGAACCAGGCAGAATTACCAGCCCGCAGCCATCTGATATGCTCCGTACCCTGGCCGGCGATCTGAATGAGGGAGAGGCTTGGGCATAGACCAGTCATACCTCAGTTACTACCTGTATCGTCTGGCCGGGGCTATCCTGCCCCACATCCCACCCCACTGGGGATACCCGCTGGCGACCCGTGGCGGGGACCTGGCTTATTATCTAACGCCAGGCCAGCGAGCGCGTGTGCGCGACAATATCCGCCACGTGCTCGGCGCAAGCGCCACACCTGCACAGATCGAACGAGTAGTACGCCGGGTTTACCACCACATCGCCGCCAATTACTACGACCTGTTCCGCTTGCCTACCCTTAGTCTCGATGAGATCAATCGTCTGGTCACGTTAGAGGGTTGGGAACACGTCGAGCCACTGGCGAGGCGCAAGGAAGGGTTTATCCTGACTACGGCCCACTTCGGCGGCTTTGAGATCGTGGCCCAGGCGTGCGCCCTGCGAGGTCTGTCCGTAGTCATCCCGGCGGAGCACCTGCGCCCGGAACGGCTATTTAGCTACATCGCCGGATTGCGTATGAGCAAAGGCCTGCGCCTGATCCCGATTGACGGGCCACTGCTGGCACTGTTCCGCGCCCTGCGTCGTGGTGAGGTAGTGGGCCTGGCCGCCGACCGGGACATTACCAACACGGGGCTGATAATTGATTTCTTTGGCGCGCCGGGGCACCTGCCACGAGGACACGTGGAGCTGGCCCTGCGCACCGGTGCACCCATAGTGGTCGGATTCGGCTACCGCCAACCAGATCACACGTTCCTTGCTCGCCTGGAGCCGCCATTGTACCTGGAGCGGAGTAGTGACCACGAACACGACGTCCGCGCAGGAGTGGCAAAGGTCGTCGCCATCATGGAGCGCCACATCGCCAGCCACCCTGAACAATGGGTACTCACCTATTCAATATGGAGAAAGGTCGGTAAATGAAAATTGCCCTCATTTCCCCTTATGACTATTTCTATCCGGGTGGCGTCAACAAGCACATTTCCCACCTGACCACGAATTTCCAGCACATGGGCCACGACGCACGGATCATCGCTGCCTGCTCGGACAACGATGCGCCGGTGCCCAGCTATGTCATCAAGGTCACTAGCTCCGTCACCCCTCTCCCTATCTCAGGTGCCATCGCCCGCATCACGCTCTCGCCACGTATCTACCGGCGCATCAAGAAAATCCTTATCCGTGAGGCCTTCGACGTCATCCACCTGCACGAGCCGATGATGCCTGTCCTGCCGCTGACCGTGCTCCGTCACACGCCGGTAACACCGCACTCCGTCATTATCGGTACTTTTCACGCCTATCGGGAATCCAACCCAGGCTACGACTACGGCAAACCAATTCTCAAGCGGTGCTTCAAGCGGCTTGACGGTCGTATTGCCGTCTCAGAGGCAGCACGCAGCTACGTGAGTAGTTACTACCCTGGCGAGTACGTCGTCATTCCCAACGGGATTGACCTCCACCAGTTCGGGCCACACATCTCACCCCTGCCCCAGTTGCACGATGAGCGCCCCACCATCCTTTTCGTCGGTCGCCTGGAGCCGCGCAAGGGGTTCAAATACCTGCTCCACGCCTTTCCTTATGTCCGGCATGCCATCCCTAACGCACGTCTGATCGTGGTGGGAGCTTACAGCCGCGAGGACAAGGAGCCTTACGTGATGTGGGCCCGGCACAATAACGTGCGGGGTATCCGCTTCGTGGGGCCGGTATCGGAGAAAGAACTGCCGCGCTATTATCGGAGCTGTGACGTGTTCTGCGCACCTTCGACCGGGTTCGAGAGTTTCGGCATCATCTTGCTGGAAGCGATGGCCTCCGGCGTGCCCATCGTCGCCTCGGACATCACCGGCTACCGTCAGGTACTGCGCCACGAGGAAGAGGGCCTGCTGGTTGAACCAGAAAACGAGCAGGCACTGGCTCAGGCGCTAATCGCCCTGCTACAAGACCCGCACCGTCGCCGTCAGATGGGTTACAGAGGGCAGATCCGCGCCGCCGCCTATTCCTGGGACAAAATATCCACACAGGTACTACATTTCTACGAAGAGGTACGTAAGCGCAAGCGAGTGGGCAACGAAGCCGAACCGCAGCACAAAACTGATCTACTGTTCTCACGATTGTTCTCGTGAAGCAATAACTACCCTTGCGAAGGTTCCAAACCTTCGCAAGGGTAAGAAAGAGCGCAAGGAGAATTTCTATGGTTGAGAAGAAATCTGAACTTATTAGCAATAAGCCCCCGTCCCCTGTCACCCTAACCGACCACGCCCGCAAGTGGGGACGGTGGATCATCGAACCAATCGCCCGCGCGTTGGCCTGGCTGGGCATCCCGCCCAATGTGGTCACTGTGATCGGGTTCATACTCAGCATCGGCGTGGGTGTCGTCCTGGCTCTGGGACACATCCGCTGGGGGGGAGTGTGCATCATCCTGGCCGCCATATTCGACGCGCTGGATGGCACGCTGGCCCGCATCGTAGGCCGCACCAGCCGTTTCGGCGCTTTCCTCGACTCGACGATGGATCGTTTCTCAGAGGCGGTGATCTTCCTGGGCCTGCTAACCTGGTACACCCGCCTGGGAGCGCGACGGGAGATATTGCTTATCTACGCCACCATCGTCGGTTCACTGATGGTCAGCTACACGCGGGCCAGGGCCGAGGGGCTGGGACTGGACTGCAAGGTCGGCATCCTCACCCGCATGGAACGGACTATCGTGCTCACGGCGGGCCTGCTGCTCAATCAGGTGCTCATCGCCCTGTGGGTGATGGCCATCCTGGCCAATTTCACCGCCTTACAGCGCATGATTTACGTCTGGCAGGCAACGCGGCAGGAAGAGAGGGAGATGGACGAGCAAATGGCACCAGGGCAGAAACCACTGTGACGGTCAGCCGATCGCGGTCAGCCGATTGAGCGGATGAAGCCGATGGTAGCTATCGTGTCAATCGGATTAATCGGCTGACCCCGCTGACCCGGCAATCCGCCCCTACTCCACCGAGACGACGGCGATCTGCGCCTCGTCCAGGGCTGTCTGCAAATCGCCCAGCGCCCGCGCGACGACCCCTTCGACCTGCGCCCGCTCACGTCCAGACAGCGAGAAGGTCACCTTCAGTCGCACGCCCGGCCCATACGCTTTGGCCCGCGATTTGACGTACACCTCTGGATGAGCGGCAGCGACGCGGTTCACCAACGGAGCCAACACCGACTCGTCACCGCACTCCACGATCATCACCCGCTCCACGAACACGCTCTCCCCAAACAGAGCCTGGAGTGCGGGTTGTAGCGATGTGGTGAAGATGCCTTTCATCTCCGGCGGCACTCCGGGCAGGACGATGACCGTGGTCTCCTCAATAGTGAGCAACACTCCCGGCGCAGCCCCCACCGGATTATGTAGAGCCTGCGCCCCACGCGGCAGAATAGCCATCTTGCGCCGCTCTGGGGTGAGGGCCGCCTGGGCGACGTAGCCTTTGGCCGCCAGTTCTTCGTACTTTTCCTGCACTAGGCGCAAGGCTTCGGCCTGTTCCTCCAGGGGGACGCTCGCTGCCTGGGCGATGGCCTGCAAGGTCATGTCATCGGCAGTAGGCCCCAGCCCGCCGGTGGTGAACACCACGTCCGTGCCCCGCGCCACAGCCTGGCGCAGCACTTCGGCAATGACCGGCACATCGTCGCGGACCAGGGTCGCCCGCCGGACGTGGCCGCCCAATCCGGTGATCTGCTGGCATAGCCAGTGGGTGTTGGTATCCAGCACGTCCCCGATGAGTATCTCGTTACCGATGGCGATGATCTCCACAGTGACCATGACCTACCTCCTGTTCTTCTACTCCGTCAGGGCGGGATGCACTACCAGGGCGCTCACCCGCTGGCGGACTTCGTCGGGCGGAAGGATGCCGGCAGCAGTGACCAGGCCAGTAAAGAGTGCCAGGGGAACGGCCTCGAAGTAGCGGTTGACGATGGCCACGCCCGCAGCAGGATCGGGCCATATTTCGCCCGGATCGCGGTTCTCGATCTCGGACTCCACACCCGGCGGCCAGAACTTCTCACGTCCTGCCAGGGCATACAGTGGCACGGCGTGTGCCTGAGCTGCCAGCGCCAGTGGATAGGTGCCCACTTTATTGATCACTGCCTGCGCCGTCATTCCGTCCGCGCCGGCTAACGCCAGGTCAGCCTGGGCAACCAGGGCCGGAACAGCAGCATCCACGGTCAACGTCACCTCTATGCCGGCCGCCGCCAATCGCCGGGCAAGCTCCCGCCCCTCGTACAGCGGTCGCGACTCCGGGCAGATAACCCGCAGCCGCTTGCCATCCCGCCGGGCGTACAGCAGTGCACCCGCCACCGCCGAACTATGCGACACCGTCACCACCGTAGCGCCGTCCACCACCAGGTCCGCCCCCGCCCGCGCAATTTGCTCCGCGCCCGCTCGTAGCCCTGTTCTGAAAGCCTCCACCGCCTGCCGCACCGCCTCGCGCATTGATCTCACGTCGTCCAGGTTTTGCGCAGCACGCAGAGCGCGGTCGGCCAGGTGAAGCAGGGGAGCCATCGCCGGCTGCGCCCGGCGTAGCGCCCGCGCGACGTCCACCAATTCGTCCCAGAACTCGTCCGCCGACGTGGCTGGACATTCCAGCACAAAAGCGGCCAGCGCCGCCGCCCCTTTCGCGGCCAGGTCGCTGGCCCCCGACAGTCTGTCGTCCGCGATTTCGTTGACGAGCGTGCGATACACTTTGCCGTTCCTCTTAATCCGAGTTCTCCGGCAGGGGAGCAACGCGGACGGCCTGTGGCCCCTTCGCCGTTTTCTCGACCTCGAATTCCACCTGCTGGCCTTCTTCCAGAAAGCGAGGCCCTTCGCCCTCGATCTCAGAACGATGCACGAAGATGTCCTCGCCATCGGCTTTGGTGATGAATCCGTATCCCTTCTCCGGGCTATACCACTTTACCCGGCCAATGAGCTTGACCCCTTCCGCGACGCTGCGGCAGGCCGGGCAGAAGTGAGGCTCAAGAATCTCCGTCACTCCGCTTTCGTAAATCCGGCGCTGTTCGGTGACGGTAAAGATGAACTTTGCGCCGCACTGCTGGCAGGTCAACATCTTATCAGCGAAATGCATCACTTCCTCCTTGAGGTTTTTCTTGAAGTTCTCCTCGAAGTCTTTTTCTGCGCACCGGCTGCCTCCGGCGACTGCGCCTCAGCCAGCCCGGCCGAGATCATGGGCATCGTCAGCGCCACTACCTGATCGCCATCCGGTAGCGCCCACAATGCCTTCCCCCGCGTGGCCCGCCCCATGCGCGGTACACTGCGCACCCGTAACCGCTTGACTTTTCCCCGGGCAGAGATCAGCCAGACCTCGTCCTGACCCTTCACTACCCGCGCGCCGGCCAGTTCTCCCGTCCTGGTGCTGAGAGTGCAGGTCACCACTCCACCGCCGTGGCGTTTCTGGGATGGGTAGTCGGCCAGCGAGGTCCACTTGCCGTAACCTGCGCTGCTCACCACCAGCAGGCTGGCCCGGCTCTTTGCCAGGTCGGCGCCGACCAGTCGGTCGCCCGTGCCCAGCTTGATGCCCAGCACACCGCCGGCGGTCAGGCCCATGGGCCGCACCTCATCCTCGGAGAAGCGAATG
>QMOE01000677.1 GCA_003648125.1 Chloroflexota bacterium | reverse complement strand
GAGCAGTGGGCGCAACAGACGACTCCCCCTTGCACCCTTGCTACCCTAGAGTTCGTATGACCGAGGCAGGGGCTGTGCTACGCGCTGCCCTGCGCGATACCTGGGACGACCTGTTTACCACGGCCGTATGCAACCTGCTGTGGTTGTTCTTCAACCTGGTTCTAGTCACCGGGCCGCCGGCCACGGTCGCGCTGTTTTACTATGCCAACCGGCTGGCTCACGGTGAGCCAACCGGCGTCGGCGACTTTCTGCGGGCCGTGCGCCGTTACTTTGGTGTTGGCTGGCGCTGGGGACTGGTCAATGGAGTACTGCTCTTCCTGCTGGTGGGCGACGTGATCCTCACCGGTCAACTGAGCCAGTCGGCCGGGGCGCGGCTGGCTCAGGGCTTTTTTCTGGCCGGACTGTTGGCCTGGCTCCTGCTCCAGCTTTACACGCTCCCCTTTTTGTTTGAACAGGAGACTCCCAGCGTGCGACTGGCGCTGCGCAACGGGGCGGCGATGCTGGGCAATAATCTTCTCTTCTCGGTCGCGCTGGGCGTGTGGCTGGGCGGCATCCTGCTACTGGGCACACTCCTGTTTATGCTCAGCCTGGCGGCCGGGAGCGTCTTTCTGGCGCTGGTGGGCAACCACGCCGTGTTGAACCGGCTAAACGCCTACGGCGACGTGAAACGGTAAGCGATGCGATGACCAATAGCGAGGAATAAATCATGACCGGGAGCCTTTATTCAGCGGTGCAGGACTTTCACCGCGCGCGCCGTCGGGCGGCCCTGGAGCGAATCGTGGCCCGACTGACAGGTAAGTCGGCGGACCTGCTCTCCTACGAGGAGGTGCGCCGAAAACTGCGAGCCAAGAGCAGGGGAATACAGCAGTTGAAGGAAATTCCGCTGGACGCCATCATCGGCAGCGTGGGGCGCTATGCTGACTTTACCCGCAGTTTTTTGCCCCGGCAAGATAGTGACGCCGGGCGCTGGGCCGGGGTCAAGAGGGCCGTTACCGATTCGGGCGGGTTGCCGCCCATCGAGGTCTATCAGATCGGTGACGCCTATTTTGTGTTGGACGGTAATCACCGCGTGTCGGTGGCCCGGCAGCTTGGCGCCACCCACATCGAGGCCTATGTGACCGAGCTTTGCACCAAAGTACCGCTCTCACCCGACGATCAGCCCGATGACCTGATTTGGAAAGCCGAGTACGCGGACTTTTTGGAGCGTACTCGCCTGGATGAACTCCGCCCAGAGGCCGACCTGAGTGTGACTATCCCCGGCCAATATCGAGTGCTCCAGGAGCACATCGAGGTGCATCGCTACTTTATGGGCCTGGAGCAAGAACGCGAGATCCCCTACGCGGAAGCGGTGGCCCATTGGTACGACGAGGTCTACTTGCCGGTGGTGCAGACGATTCGAGAACGTGGTATCTTGCGAGATTTCCCTGGGCGGACCGAGAGCGACCTATACTTGTGGATTTCTGAGCACCGCGCTGCACTGGAGCAAGAGTTGGGATGGCAGATCGAGCCTGAGGTGGCGGCCGCCGACCTGGCTGCCCAATCCAGCCCCAGGCCGGGGCGCGTCGTCGCTCGCGTGGGCGAAAAGATACTGGATGCCGTGACGCCCGACGAGCTAGAGGCTGGCCCCACGCCAGGGGAATGGCGGACGGCGCATCTGGCGGCACGCCAGGATGAGCGCCTGTTTGCCGACATCCTGGTGCCCGTCAGCGGCGAAGAGATTGGCTGGCGCGCTCTGGAACAAGCCTTAAAGATAGCTGAGCGAGAGGATGCGCGGCTCCACGGTCTGCACGTGGTACCTTCAAAAGCCCAAAAAGATAGCGAGGCGCCCAGAGCCGTGCAGGCCGAGTTTGACCGGCGCTGCGAGGCGGCTGGTGTCCCAGGAAAATTGATCCTCACTATCGGCCAAGTGCCGCGCCAGATATGCGAACGGGCACGCTGGACCGACCTGGTCGTGGCGAATCTCGCCTATCCTCCCCCGCCTCAATCGCTCGCCAGGCTGGGTTCGGGATTTCGAACTTTGATCCGGCGCTGCGCCAGGCCGGTGCTGGCCGTGCCGGGGGTGGTATCATCTCTGAGCCGGGCGTTGTTGGCCTACGATGACAGCCCCAAAGCAAAAGAAGCCCTCTTTGTAGCCGCCTACCTGGCCGGCCGGTGGCATATCCCCCTGGCCGTCGTGACCGTGATGGAAAGCGGTCGCGCCACGTCGGAAACGCTGGCCCGCGCTCAAGAGTACCTGGAAACGCACGCGGTTCAGGCCACGTTCGTGAGGGAAAGCGGATCGGTGGCCGAGGCGATTCTCAAGACGGCTAAAGCGCAACAGAGTGATCTGATTATCATCGGGGGGTATGGGCACAGCCCGGTGTTGGAGGTCGTGCTGGGCAGCGCGGTGGATCAGGTGCTACGCGAGAGCCGCAAGCCAATGCTGATCTGCCGGTAGAGGAGCAAGTATCCTCTCAATAACTTGGATGTGAGTGCGTTTCATTTGATTTGGGGTGGGCAGTAGCGAGCGTTGGTTGAGTAGCCCGTAGCGGGGCGGCTTGG
>QMOE01000676.1 GCA_003648125.1 Chloroflexota bacterium | reverse complement strand
GGTCGCATGGGCCTGGGAAACGCCAATCTGATCTTTCCGACCGGCACGCTCGCCATCTGCGGCGCGCTCGCCGGCTGGCCGCGAGTCTCGACCTCGGCGCTGGGCTATCTGGACCGCAAGGTTTTCCGCTCCGTCTTCCGCAATCCCCCCGATAACCTGCTGTACAACGCCGTCCCGCTGCGCGTCAAGGGGCGGGCACGCGCCTTCATCGGCGGACTGATCGCGCCCATCGGGTCGCTGATCGGCGGCGGGTTGCTGCTCCTGCTGCCATTCATACCAATCACGTGGTTCCTGCGGGCACTCATCGGCGGGACAACAATCGCGTATGCAATCAGCGCACTCGTCGTCCGCAAGCGATACTCGCATGCGCTCGTCACCATGCTCGAACAAGAGGACTTTTCCTTCTTGCTGTCGTCAGCCTCAGAGTTGACCGTCACCGACTCGGCCACGCTCAACTGGTTGACCAAAAAGCTCAAAGAGAGCACCAGCAGCGACTTTACGATCTTTGTCGCCAAACTCATCAGCCAAGTCGGCGGCAACGCAGCGATCCCGATCCTGGGGCAGATTGTCAGAACAGGAAACGCCCACGTCCGTTCCACGATCATTGACATTCTCGTGGCCGCCGACTTGCGCGGAGACACCGTGGGCGAACTCTATACCGAATTCCTGAACGATCCGGACGGACGCGTTCGCCGGTCGGCCATCGCCGGGCTGGAACAATTGACCGGCCCCGAAAGCGAGCAGTTCCTCGAGCAGGCGCTCGACCTGCTGCCCGACCCAGACATTGACGTCCGCGCCCAGGTCATCCCGCCCCTCATCCAATCCGGCGATTTCTTTTACCTGGCCTCGGCCATCCAATCGTTGAGCCAACTGGTGGAAAACGAGTCCCCCGCCCTGCGGGCGCGGGGCGTTCGCGTGCTGGGACAGGTAAAAGATGCACGCTTTATCCGCAACCTGGTGCCATATCTGGACGATCCAGACGACTGGGTGCGTACGGAAGCGGCCGCGGCGATTGAATCCCTGGCGCAAGACAAAATCCCCGCTCGGGCCGTTACGCCGTTGATGGAACACCTGCGCCACTTGTCGAACGATCCGGTTGAGCGAGTGCGCCGGGCCGCCATCGTCGTTTTGGAGCGCATTGACACGGAGGAGGCATACCGGATTCTTGCCAGTTTTCTGACCGACTCCAGCCACCAGGTGAGGGAAACCGCGATAGACGCACTGGTCAGAATCGGCAAACCGGTCATCCCCATCATCTCCCCGGCCCTCGAGGCCAGCGACCCGCAACTGCGCAAAATGGCTACCGTCGTTCTGAGCCGCGTCCAACGGGAGCAGTTTGGCGATCTGATCGAATCGCGCATCAATGACAGCCTGCTCGCAATCTACCACAACTATAGCCGTGTGGAAGCGCTCTCCCCCTACACAGACCATCACGGCATTTCTGTCCTGCAAAGCATGCTCCAGGAGCAAAACCACCAACTAAGCAACGACATCTTTTACCTGCTCGCCACCAACCACGACCCAGAAGCCGTCAGAGTCATCGCTGAATCTCTCAACAGCAACACCGCGCGCGTTCGCGCCAACGCGGTCGAAGCGCTCGAAGCGCTGACCACGCCACAGATGGCCCAGGTCATCGCTCCGCTGTTCGACTCTAAAATATCACGAGCGCGATTGCTACGCATCGGCGCAGAGACCTGGGAGATAACATATCCCGACACAGCTGAGGCTATCCATCAACTGGCAACTGCTCCCGACGATCCGTCATCGCGGGCGATAATGGCGTTTGCCCTGGGCGAGATTGGAGTGACACTTTCCGCCGAGGAAACACAGCCCGCCAAACCGCGCCGCCCCAGCCCGACAGACCTGCTTGGCAAACTGATAGACGACGACTCTGTAGGGGCGAACCCTCGCGGTCGCCCTCTTGAGCAGGCGCAAGACCTGCCCCTACGGGAAAAACAAAAGATGCGCCGCCCCAGGCCATCAGCCCCCCTGGATAAACTGACCCGCGCTTACAGCCGGCAGCCGCTTTCCCTGGCAGAGATCGAGAAACTGCTGCAAGTCGCACTCGCCGACCCTGTGCCCGATGTGCGCCTGGCCGCGCAGTCCGCCACGCGGATGCTCGCCGGCCAGCGCGTCACCGACGTAACCTCAGAGGAGGAAACGATGCTTTCGACAATCGAAAGAATAATTTTCCTGAAAAAAGTGCCCTTCTTCCAGGGTATGATGATTGACCAACTCAAAGTATTAGCCGCCATCTGCGAGGAAGAGTTCTTTGCCGGAGATACGCCGATATTCGCCCAGGGCGACCCTGGCGGCGTCCTGTACGTCGTCGTCAGCGGCAAGGTGGCTATTGAGCGGGAGGGACAGCGTAAAGGCTCCACCGTGCGCCTGGCGACCATCGAGGCATACTCTTACTTTGGGGAAATGTCATTGTTCGATAAAGGCCCCCGCTCGGCGGCAGCGCGCGCCATCCAGGACACCATGACACTGCGCCTGCGCCGCGAGCCGCTCGTCGCCCTGGTTCATCGCTACCCCGATCTGTCG
>QMOE01000675.1 GCA_003648125.1 Chloroflexota bacterium | reverse complement strand
GCTCGGGGGTTACGGGAATCATCTCGGTGATGTTCTTCATCCTGGCCACGCACTTGGCGATGTTTGCCTACAGCCAGGAGCACGACCCGGTGCGTCTGGTGGCGTCGCTGTCGATGGCCGGGGCGGTGGCGGGTTTCCTGCCCTACAATTTCTCGCCGGCGACGATCTTCCTGGGCGACGCCGGCAGTATGCTGATGGGGTTGTTCGCCGCCGCCATGATGCTCATGTTCGGGGAGCGTGGCATCCTCAAGTGGGTGCTGGGGGCGATGATGATCTTCGGCCTGCCCATTCTGGACACCACCCTGGCGCTGATACGCCGGATTCGACTTGGCCATCCCATCTTCGGCGGCGACCGCAGCCACCTGTACGACCAACTGGTGGACCGGGGCCTGAGCGTCAAACAAACGGTGGGCATCAGCTACGGACTGTCGGCGTTTTATGGCCTAGTGGGGCTGGCCATCATACTGATGCGGACCCGCTACGCGGTGGTGCTTTACGTGGCCGTAGGAGTGCTCACGCTATACCTCTGTCACCGCTGGGGGTTTCTCAAGCCCTCCTCGGAGGGCTCCCCGGACGAGGGTAAGGGGCCGGCGCAGACCAATGCGCGGGCGGGCGCGGGGGGCTCGACGGGCTGATCTCAACCATCCGCAGCCGCCTCGGTCCGAGCCTCGCCCCCGGCTCCGGCGGAGGTGCCTTGGGGGAGTTCCGCGTCGGGCTGATCGGAGGGTTGATATTCCGGCACGATGCGCCGCAGGGCTGCGATGATGCGCTGCCGGTCCTGGCAGTTGGTCAGCTCGCTTAGCTCCTGCAGGGCCCTCTCAATCTGCTCCCAAGCAGTAGGCCGATGCTTCCAGATCTTCACCTTGGGGTGCGTAGTGGGGGCGATGTCCTCGCCCTCGGTGCGGAGTTCCTCGAAGAGCTTCTCGCCGGGGCGGATGCCGGTGAAGACGATGTCGATGTCCTCGCCCACGCGCAGGCCGCTGAGGGTGATCATGTCGCGGGCGAGGTCGAGGATCCTCACCGGCTCGCCCATGTCCAGCAGGAAGATCTGACCGCCGGCACCGGTGGCGGCGGCCTGGAGGACCAGTTGGGAGGCCTCGGGGATGGTCATGAAGTAGCGGGTCATCTCCGGGTGGGTGACCGTGACGGGCCCGCCGGAACGAATCTGGCGCTCGAAGATGGGCACTACCGAGCCAGCCGACCCCAGCACGTTGCCGAAGCGCACGGACTTGAACTGCGTCCGGCAGTCCTCTCGGGCATTGAGGGCCTGGGTGTAGATCTCGGCTACGCGCTTGGTACAGCCCATGATGGAAGAGGGATTGACGGCCTTGTCGGTGGAAATCTGAACGAACTCGGCCACGCCATACCGGCAGGCGGCGTCGGCCACGTTCTTGGTGCCGAAGATGTTGTTCTTGATGGCCTCGCAGGGGTTGATTTCCATCAGCGGCACGTGCTTGTGGGCGGCGGCGTGGATCACCACTTCCGGCCGGTGGGTCTCGAAGACCGCCATGACGCGGTCCCGGTCGTAGATGTCGCAGATGACCGGGACGATGTCGATGTCGGGAAAATTCCGGTTCAGTTCGTTGGTGATTTCGAAGAGGTTGTTCTCGGCCTGCTCTACCAGGATGAGCCGGGCCGGCCCGAATCGACAGACCTGCCTGCACATCTCCGTGCCGATGCTGCCACCGGCGCCGGTGATCAGCACCCGCCGGCCCGCCAGAAAGCGGGCCACCGCCTCGGCGTTCAGTTCTACGGCCTCCCGGCCCAGCAGGTCGCGGATGTTCACCTTGCGAATTTGGCTGACCGTCACTCGCCCATCAATGAGGTCGTCCATGGACGGGAGCGTCTGGAAATGCAGCTTGGTGCCTTCGCAGAGCTTGATGATGCGGCGGAGCTGTTTCTGTGTGGCTGAGGGGACAGCGATGAGTATCTCGTCGATGTTTTCCTCTTGGCAGATCTGCTTGATATCGTCGGTGGTGCCCAGCACCGGGATGCCGTGGATGAAGATGCCGCGCTTGTTGGGGTCGTCATCCACCAGGCCCACAACACGGTAGCGCTCCACCCGCATCTTGTGAATTTCGCGGAGTAGTGTCTCGGCGGCGTTACCGGCCCCCACCACCAGCACCCGGCGGACGCCCTCGGCCGAGATGGGCCGGAGCTCCTCGTGATACAGTCTGGCTCCCAGCCGGGCCGTGGAAACCAAAAACACGGTGGCCATGAAGTCCAGCACCAGCACGCCGTCGCTGTAGGTAAACCAGGGTCGGCGTTCGAACTTCTCCGGCAGCCACACGAACAGCAGCACCACGAAGTAGGCCACCATCAGGAACAGCCAACTGCCCAGCAAGATATTGGCCACGTCGCGGATGCCCGCGTACTGCCACCAGCCCCGGAATAGCTTTAGCCGACCAAAGATGAGCGACTTGACCACCAGAAAGAAGGGCAGTTGGACCAGGTAGCGAGATGCAAACCACCGTGCCCTGGCCCCTGCGGCACGAGCGGCTTCGTACCACACTAGATAGGCCAGCAGCAGCGCCAGGGCGAAGAG
>QMOE01000674.1 GCA_003648125.1 Chloroflexota bacterium | reverse complement strand
CGGATTGGGCTGGCCCGGCAGGATCAGCCCCCCACCGCCTTCCTCGGGCACGGTCACGAAGGTCTCCTGGTGGGTCTCTTTGTCCAGATAGGAGAAGTTGACCGCCCAATATTCGAGGCCGCCCATCTTTTTGAGCTGCTCCTTCACCCGCCGTCGACCCTCCAGGGCCAGTTCCAGGTACTCCTGCAGTTCGTCTCTGGTGAACTGTCCATCAGGATGCAGCAGCTTGATCAGGCCCGAGACTGTCTTGCGCACGGCGCGCACGTCCCGCTGGTTGAGGTGGCTGCCCAGGCTGAAATAGCGGTCTATGGCGTCGCTGTAGCCGGTCTTGCGCAGTTCACGCCACACCTCGGTGATGTAGTCCACCACAAAGCCATAGTGACTGGTCAGGTACTCGGGGCGCATCTTGTCCAAATCCCAGCCCGGCAGGTAAAAGTGCAGGCGGTCGATGAAGGCCATGTCCTGCAAATGGGGGGACAGCGGTTGGAACAGGTGCGAGGTCTTGAGCATGGTCGCGATGTCGGCGTCAATGTTGCCGTTGAAGACGATGGAGGCGTTGGCCGGCACCTCCTCCTTGCCCCGCGAAAAGCTGCCCGACTCCATGTAATCCTTGAGAATCTGGATGCCGTTGGGATCCTTGAAACGGACGCCCGCCACCTCGTCAAAGGCCACCACGTCCCACAGGCCCACCAGACCAATGCGCCCGGTGCCCAGATGGATGAACAACTGGGCCACAGTGGTCTGCCCACCGGAGATGAGGATGGCATAGGGCGAGATTTCGCGGTAGACAAAGCTCTTGCCTGTGCCGCGCGGCCCGAGCTCGATGAGGTTGTAGTTGGTCTCGACCATGGGCACCAGGCGCATCAGCGTGAGCAGTTTCTTGCGCCGGTTAAAGTCTGGATGGGTGGGCTCCAGCCCAATCGAGCGCACAAGGACATCCAGCCACTCGTCACGGGAAAAGTGGGCGCGGCTGGCGATCAGATCGCTAAAGTCGGTGCTGGGCTGCTGGATCGGCTTCAAGTTCTCGATGATGAAGGGCCGCGTCTGGCCGCGATGTTGAAAACTGGCGTCGTAGCGCAGGTTGATGATGGCCCAGATGCCGCCCGCCAGCAGCTTGTCGTATTGGCGGACGATACCCTCAGGGATGTTGACGTACTTGACACCCATGTTGGTCAGCTCGGCCCAGTACTTGTCCTCGGTCTCCACCAGGCGCACCTTGACCTTGTCAATGATGCGGTGAGTGCCTGCTTCGCGGGTCAGCGACTTGATCTTTTCACTCTCGTCGGCGCGCACATAGTTGCGGCTGAGCGTCTCCCGCACGTATTCCAGCCCCTGGGCGATGACCTCGGGATCGGTGGAAGAGCAGTACTGGCCCAGCAGGTACTCCAGCACGTAGACCGGCACGTTGAACCCGGTCTTGGTCTGGCGCACCAGGTCCTTGCGCACCACACGGCCGGGGAAATGGGCGGTCAGCTTTTCGTCCAATGCGTCCATGAAAGGTGTGTCCATACTCGTCCTTTATCACCCTGTAAAACGTAAGGCGTAAAACGTAACGGTGAGTCTTGCGTTTCACGCTTTACGTTTTACTACCAATCGAGCGCAACGTACACGGTGGCCGGCTGTTGGGCCAGCAACTCGCCGGTGACCGCGTCCCAGACGCGGATCGTGATGGCGTCGCCCACGGCCAACTCCGAATCCGGCTCCAGTTGCAAAGACTTTTCGACTACATCTCGGTCTACCACCGCCTCCCATAGGCCAGAGACGCGCTCTCCATTTTCCTGGCGGGCGATGTCTATCGTGACCTGGCGGGCGCGACTCCACAGGTCTACGCCCTGGGGGATGAGGCGCACCTTGAAGATGGCGTTGTGGATTTCGTGGCCGGTTACCAACTCCAGCGAGACGCCCACCGGCCGTTCTGTGACCGCCTGCCGCACCGCGACGTGGGCGGTGATGAGTTCCTGCAGCGAGATGCCACCGTGCATGTAGTTGTAGGGGCCAGGCGTGAGGAAGCAGCCGATTCCTCGCGGGAAGCAGGCCACCAGGCCGTCGCTGCCCGACACGGGCACCGTCGGCAAGTCAGTGGGAGGCAGGTCACGGCCCACGAGATACCTCTCAGCTTTTTTCAGGACACCCTTGACGTTCACCGCCACCTTATCGCTCTCGCGGATGCTCTCCCGCAGGAGGAAGCCGTGATCGGAGACGACGTGGACCTCGGCGCAGCCCAGGGCCAGCAGGCGGCGCACGGCCTGTTCCAGGCGGTCCAGAAGCGCATCAAAGGCCCGCCAGGCGACGGTGCCCGCCCCCTCGCCCACGGCGTCAATCTCGGTCGAGGTGACGATGATCCAGGGCACGTCCTGGGCGACGCCGGCCAACGGGGTAGAGAGCCATTGATCGAGGTCAAAAATAACGGCGCCGCCCAGATGCTCCTCCAGCCAGGCCAGCCTGTGGGCTTTTACCGCGATGTTGCCCTCGAATCCCGGCGCGGTGATAACCCACTGGCCGCCTGCATAGTCCACCTGAAAGTCGGGCCAACCGGGCAGGAGCG
>QMOE01000673.1 GCA_003648125.1 Chloroflexota bacterium | reverse complement strand
GTACTTGACAATGCCCTGGTAGATGGCGCGGGCGGCCAGTTGGTTAAAGCGCGGCTCTTTGAGCGCATCGGTGTCATCGGGGTGGTCGTGGTAGGCCACCTCGATCAATGCGCCGGGCATACGCGCCTCCGGATCGTCGTCCCACAACTCGCGCAGTTCGCCCAGGTTCATACTGCGCTCGCCCCGATCCACCCAGCCGGCGTCCCAGCCGGCGCGGATGTCGTGCATCAGTTCATCGTGCACCGCCTCCCGCAACTCGGCGCTGCCCTCTGTGACCGGCTTGCTCTCGCCGCTGTGGATGAAACTGGTCGTGCCGCTGGCGATCCACTGATAGCCGTTATAGCCATTGGTGTGCCAGGAGATGTAGACGGCGTCGTCGCCGGTGCCGGCGTGCTCCCAGCGGGCATAGATGGGCCGGGCGGTCACGTCGCCATACGGCGCGGTCATCCCCATCCGCTGGACGTAATAGTAGGCCGCCACCTCCCACCAGGGTTTGTCGGGTGGATACGGAGCTTCGGTCTCGATGCCGGTCAGGTCGTCAAAGTCGCCCCCGCCGAAGCGCACCGCGTCGGCGACGACCACGGCCCCGGTCACGACGGACTGATTGGTCAGAACGACTTGGGCTTTTTCGCCGCCTCGAAAGCCATAGTCGCCGATGTAGTGCCAGGTGATGCCATGATGCTGTTGATCCACCATCACCGTGGTCTCTCCTCCGGCGTGGTGGACGGTGTAGTGGGCATCGGGGGCGCGGTTGGTGCCAGACCGGTACCAGACGTAGACGGCGTAGCGGCCATCGGCGGGCAGGGTGGCGGTCCAGGTGGCAGTCGCTGCCGGCGTACCGGTCACTGTCTCAGTCCAGCGATAGTCGCTGTCTTGGTAGCCGGCGCCAACCGTCGTCGTCCAGACGCCGGTCTCGACGTAGCCCGTGTCCGTGGTCGGATCGTCGTCGTCCACCACGATGGAGATCGTGTTCATATCCCGCTCGCGGGCGGGCCAAACCATCGCGCCGGCGTTCTGTAGGTATTGCAGCAAATACTGGTTCACCGCTTCAGCGTTATTGTGGTCTTCGATGATGGGGCCGATGTAGGGCGGGTTGGGATAAGGCGGGCGCTGCGTGCGCCAGGCGTAGCCGTTCCACTGCCAGCCGTGTCCCGCGCTGACGTAGACGGTCTTGCCGGTGAGCGCACCTTGTACCCCTCCCCTACGAGGAGAAGGGTGCTCCTCCTCGTCGAGCAGCGTCTCCTTGCGCGGCGCGGGCAGGGGTGGAAAAAAGTCGGCCAGGGAGCGGAACTCGCGCGTGGTCGGGTCGAGCGCCTCCACGCGCAGGTCGCGCCAGCCCAGCATCTCTAGCGTCGCCGCTATCTGGGTGACGATTTCCTCGACGGCCATCGTATCCAATCCGGCCAGCGCCTCGGCGGGTAGCACCAGCCGCACGGTAAAAGTCGTGCTGAACACCTGCACATCTTCCAGCGTTGTGCCTGCGGGGATAGCAGAGCGCAGGCCACGCGCCCGCTCATCAGCGGTGGGGCCGGCCAGGAGTGAGGAGAGCAGGGCCTCAGGCGTGATAGGCGCATCGGGCCCGGCCCGCTCGACGCAGACGGGGCCTTGCTCGCCCAGGAAGCAGACTGGGCCGATCCCTGCCCCAGGCAAGGAGGGAGGCCGAGGGGTCAGGTTGACAGGAGCCGCACCTTTCCCGGCCGAGGAAAATGTTGGGATAATCAGCGCCAGCAACGCACCCAGCGCCAGCAGCGCCATCGTCAGCGCCATTCTGAAACGCACTATTGAGCGACCCATTCCAATAGTCTCCTCACATTCCAGGTGTTGATCACGTCGGCGGCAGTGGTCCAACCCCGCCGGGCCGTAGCCACCCCGAAAGGCAGCGCGGCGAAGCGGTTCACGTCGTGGGCGTCAGAGTTGATGACCAGTTTCACGCCCAACTCGAGCGCGCGCCGCACGTGTACGTCGCAGAGATCGAGGCGCTTGAAATAGGCGTTGATTTCCAACGCGGTGCCCGTCTCGGCGGCGGCGCGAAAGATGGCCTCCATGTCCAAGTCGGCCCCTTCCCGCTCACCGATCAACCGCCCCGTCGGGTGGGCGATGATGTCCACGTGGGGATTACGGATCGCGGCCAGGGTACGCGCCGTGAACTGCTCCCGTCCCTGGCGCAGCCCGGTATGCACCGCCGCTACGACCAGGTCGAGTTCGGCCAGCACCTCGTCGCAAAAGTCGAGCGTGCCGTCGGCCAGCACCTCCACCTCGGCGCCGGCCAGCAGCCGAAAGGTTCCGCCCATTTTCCGGTTGACCTCCTCGATCTCGGCTCGCTGGCGGCGCAGGTCGTCGGCGGTGACGCCCTTGACGATGCCCAGGCTGTGTGAGTGATCTGCCACTGACCCGTACTCTAGTCCATAAGCCTGGGCGGCCCGCGCCATCTCTAGCAAACTGTGATGCCCGTCCGACCAAGTGGTGTGAAAGTGCAAGTCGCCTTTCAGGTCGCCCGGCTCGATCAAGTTGGGCAACCGGCCCTCTAGCGCCGCTTCGATCTCGCCC
>QMOE01000672.1 GCA_003648125.1 Chloroflexota bacterium | reverse complement strand
TGACTCGCTCACCAGGTTCCACACTCGTTGCAGCCAGCGGACGACCCCCTCGATGCCGTGAGGGTCCCACGGCCCACCCTGCTCCCAGCGCCAGCCAAACATCAGGTAGCCGCGCACCGTGTCGGCCCCGTACTGCTGCACCAGGGCGTCGGGCAGAACGACGTTGCCCCGCGACTTGCTCATTCGCGCTCCATCGGGGCCTAGAATGATGCCCTGATTGCGCAAGGCCAGCATTGGCTCGTCGAAATCCACCACGCCTATATCGCGCAACACTTTGGTGAAGAAGCGCGTGTAGAGCAGATGCATCACAGCGTGTTCCGGGCCGCCGGTATACATATCCACTGGCAGCCAGTAGCGGCCCGCCTCGATGTCCCAGGGGCAGTCGTCCCGGTGCAAAGGCTGCTCCTCTTTGTGGTAGGGTGTCACGTAGGCATACTGATACCACGAGGAGCACATAAATGTGTCCATGGTGTCGGTCTCGCGGGTGGCCGGGCCACCGCACCGCGGGCAGGTGGTGTGCAGGAAGCCCTCGTGGAACTTGAGGGGCGATTCGCCCGTGGGCAGGAACTCGGCGTCCTCGGGCAGGAGCACCGGCAGGTCCTCGTAGGGCACGGGGACGATGCCGCACTCGTCGCAGTAGACGATGGGGATAGGCGCGCCCCAATACCGCTGGCGGGAGATCAGCCAGTCGCGTAGGCGGTAGTTGACGGCGAACTCGCCAGTGCCCTGCTCCTCCAGCCACTCGGTCACCTTTTGCACCGCCACGTCCCCTGGTGTGCCGCTGAAGGGTCCCGAGTTGACCATCGGGCAGGGGCCGGTGTATGGCTTCTCCAACTCTCCGCCGTCCCAGTCGGGCGGCTCGATGACGACAGGGATGGGCAGGTTGTACTTGCTGGCGAACTCAAAGTCCCGTTCGTCGTGGGCCGGCACCGCCATAATGGCGCCCGTGCCGTAAGTCATCATCACATAGTCGGCGATCCAGATAGGGATGCGTTCGTCGTTGACCGGGTTGATGGCGTAAGCGCCGATAAAGACGCCGGTTTTCTCCTTCTCAGTGGACATTCGTTCAATCTCACTCTGGCGGGCGGCCTGGAGTTTGTACTCCTCCACTTTTTCCAGGAACTGCGGCGCCGTCAGTTTGTCCACCAACGGGTGCTCTGGGGCCAGCACCATAAAGGTCGCGCCCCAGAGCGTGTCGGGCCGGGTGGTGAAGACGACGATAGGATCATTCTGCTCGGAGAGGAATGTCACGTTGGCTCCTTCGCTCCGCCCGATCCAGTTTTTCTGCATGGCACAGATGCGCTCCGGCCAATCTATTTTAGAGTGATCCAGCAATTCGTCGGCATAGTCAGTGATGCGGAAGAACCACTGCTCCAGTTCCTTCTTCACGACCAGTGTGCCGCAGCGCTCGCAGTGGCGGTCCTCCCCCCAGACCTGCTCGCGGGCTAGCGTGGTGTTGCACTTGGGGCAAAAGTCCACTGGCGCTTTCTTTTTGTAGGCCAGGCCGGCTTCGTAGAACTTGAGGAAGAACCACTGCGTCCATTTGTAGTAGCCGGGCAGGCAGGTGACCGCCTCCCGATCCCAGGCCCACATAGCCCCCATGGAGCGCAGTTGTTTGCGCATGACCTCGATGCTATCCCAGGCCCATTTGAACGGGTGGATGCCTCGTTCAATGGCTGCGTTCTCGGCCGGGAGGCCGAAAGCGTCGAATCCGACGGGGTAGAAGACGTTGTAGCCCTTCATTCGCATATAGCGCGCGCGGGCATCCGAGGGCGCCATAACATACCAGTGGCCGACGTGCAGGTAGTCGGCCGACGGGTAGGCCAGCATGGTCAGGAAGTAGTACTTGGGCCGGGTTGGGTCTTCGCGGGTGGCGTATAGCCCGTCGTCCTCCCATCGCTTCTGCCACTTGGGTTCGATCTCCTGGGGTACGTATTTGTCTGCCATCTTTCTTCTCCTCTCAGTTCAGTGTATTGTCTTCCTGCTGCCACAACAACCGGTTGTCTCTCATCACAGCCTCCACCCCCCCCGCCCGTTCCAGCGATGAAAGGGCCGCCAGGATGGTCGTCCGGGTGAGGAAGTAGGCTGTCGCCGTCGTCAGGCTCAGCCCGAAATGATCGGCCACCCGCTGGACCAAGGCCGGCGTCTCCTGCGGCTCCTCCAGCGCGGCGTAGACCAACGCCCGTATCTCCTCCAGCCGCTTCCGGTTGGCGGCGCAAATCTGCGCGATTTCCTCTCCTGCGGCGTAGGCCGGGCCGTGGCCCGGCGCGAAGCGGGTGTAGGGCAGGTCGGGCAGTCGTTCCAGCGTCGCCAGCGTCGCGTCCAGGTCCACGCAGAAAGTCACCTTGTGTTTCTGGAGCGTCTCCGCCGGGAAGACCGCGTCGGCACAGAAGAGCACGTCTCCTACCGCCACTCCCACCTGGTTGAGGGCGTGGCCCGGCAGACCCACTATCTCTACCCGAAACGGGCCGATCTCGTAGGGGTAGGTCTCTGCGCCTACCCCCGGGTAGGTCTCTGCGCCTACCCCCGGGTAGGTCTCTGCGCCTACCC
>QMOE01000671.1 GCA_003648125.1 Chloroflexota bacterium | reverse complement strand
TGTTAGGAAGTCTTACTCCAGCACTGGGAGCTAAGTAACCTGTTATATCTACACCATCAACATGTGCTCTTAGCTTTTCTAGACCAGCTATCATAAGTCTTGTAGTAACATTAGCTGATAGGTACGCTTCTGGATTAGAAGATGTTCCTACTCGTAAAGCATTAGCTACATCTAATTCAAGTAGAGGGAGATAATTACCCTTACTAAAGGAGTCCTCTCCTGCTATAATTCCAGAATTATATACTTCATCACCGACACCTGGTCTACTGTTATTAATACCTAAGCTGCTAGCGTATATTTTTCCTTGAGGAGTGATAGCTGTATGTACTGGTTGGTTATCTACAGTCTCTACAGTAGCATTCCTGAACATAACTCTATCAGCTGTAGTGATGATAGTATCATTGTTAGAAGTAGAAGTGTTGTCTCCTATTAGGAGTGCACCATCTTCTCCCATACCTATCATGTTGTATACATCAGAGTTCTGTGTTAGAGAATAGATAGCCTTATCATAGTCAAAGGTAAGATCTCCTTTAACACGGTTTAATCCAGTCTCTTTGTTTGTTATGAAGGTGCCTTCTATCTCTTCAAGAACTGCCTGAACATCCTCCCCTACATAACCTGTCCCTGTGTTATTAAAGGTAACAGCTGCTGCGGGTAGTGTGGTTATGATACTTCTCTCAATGAAGTACCAACCATCGTAAGAAGGATCTTCTGTAGACGCTATATATAACATAGCATCGCCTGCATTAACTGCAACAGTAGTAGGCGGTGTTGTACCGCTTTCTCTGAGAGTCATAGGGCCGGGAGCATTGAAGTAGTATACATCTCCTAAGGCAGCTACGGTAGGAGGAGTAGGGCCACCTGTTTCAGTATCAGGTTCGTTAGGATTCCAGATACCTTTAACATTAACACTATCAAAAGAAAGAAGATTTGGTGGTATCTTACCTAACTGGTTAAGCTGAGTAAGTGCATGAGAAGCTGAAGAGTTGTTCTGTGTTCTTGCAGCTATGAACATTTCATCGGTAGCGTATGGTAGAGAGTCTTCAAAGGTTTCAGTATCTACGTTATAAAGTACTAATGTCTTATGCTCGTTTATTGTACCACCCTTATAGACAGTAAACTTATTCTGTCTAATGTCTTGCTCAGCTAACTCAACATCTACATAGTTCTTAGTAGTGAAGTCTTCCTCTATTAGAGGTTCCAAGCCTCTAAGGTAGCCTAGCATTACATCACCAGATCTATTTACCTTACCGTCTAGAACATCTCCAACATTAATATCTACGTATCTCTTAGTAGCAAAGTCTGCATCTACCTGAGGTTCAAAGCCTCTAAGGTATCCTGTCATAGTATCGCCAGACTTCTTAACAAAGATATTCTGGAATACAGGATTGAATACAATGTCATCTACGTACTTCTTGTTAACACCATCGTAGTCTTGTACAGGTTCAATAAGATTGATAATATGGTGAAGACCCATATCAAGATCAACTTCCATATTGTTATCTATATTAGCTGTTCTATCTAAAGACTTATCTAATGCTTGTTCAATTAAAGTATTGTTAAGTGTATGTGTAGCAGCTGTAAGATATCCAGATTGAATATCTCTTAGGTTAGCTTGAACTCCCATCCTATTATCTCCTTATACGAATCTAGATACTTGAACTCTAGAAGAAGGAGCAGTACCCCAACCTTCTGAAGATGCCTCAGCGTATAGACCACCTGAGTTGTGTCCAGCACTATCTCTGATTATCTCAAGAGTATAGGTAGTACCAGCTGTTATTGTATATGTATTGTCAAAGGAGACATAGTGAGTCTGCTTATCATCATCAAACCTATATGCCTTAGGCAAACCAACAGGAGTACCATTGACAAGAGATCTTACAAAGATAAGAGACTCATTAGCAGCACCTATCCTACCTAGAGAGATAGAAGCTGAAAGATGGTAAGTACCTGCTTGGTTTATGTGTATTGTACCATCAACATCAAGAGATACAGGATCAGCTGGAGTACCTGTAGCTGCACCGAACTCTACCTGTAGAGGTATGCTAAGACCAGCTGGTACTTGTGTAAGCTGAGTAGAAGCTGAGTCAAGCAGAAACTCTGTACCTATATCAGCTGATTCAAATCTAATTACTTGATCAGTCCAAGCACCTGAGCCTAGTCCTGAAGACACATAGACTTGATTACCTGTAGCTGCTAAGATACCCTTTGGTTCGTGCAGCTGAGGATCAGTCAATAAATTGTGTTCTATATCTGCCATGTTATGTATTCCTAATTAGGTTTTATATATATATTATCAGTACGTCTACTAATAATTACTAATACTACTTATTATACTAACTTCTACTATTACGAACGAAGTGAGTAATATAATAAGTAATACTCTATATAGCTCGTCACTCACTCCCTTCGGTCGTTCGTTCCTCACTGTATATACTTATATTATGAACGTATGATAAATAACCATTCAAAATAAGTAAAAATAATTTAATTTAGCTAACTGAGTCGCTCATCATATCTCCCTTCGGTCGATATTTCTTCACTCCTAACG